>JAZUJC010000185.1:0-6929 GCA_045642625.1 Lachnospiraceae bacterium | reverse complement strand
ACGACATGGCTACGATCCGACTTGGAACCAAGTTTGACTTACTTGCAACCAACGGACAGGTTATTGCAACAAGCGAAGTATACACCACCAAGGCAGCATGCTTAAACGGTATCGAGTCAGTTAAGAAGAATGCCGCAGTTGCAGAAATCGAAGATCAGACAGTTGACGCTGTTGAAACAAAGAAAAATCCTAAGTTTGAAGTATATACAGACAAAGCCGGTGAAACAAGATTCAGATTAACCGCAACCAACGGACAGATTATTGCGGTAAGCGAAGGCTACACCACAAAGGCCAACGCTCTTAACGGCGTAGAGTCTGTAAAAAAGAATGCTCCTGATGCAGAGATTACCGAATAACAGTATTTGATAAGCGTTTGCCGGAATGGGCAATTATAGTTTCATTTTAGTTTTTAAAGAAGTCTGACCCGTCAGGCTTCTTTTTTAGTATGTCAAAAGAAAAATACACGGTTCAGGACTTAATTTCGCTTTTATTAAGTGCAAATATCCGTTTATAGTAGTCATTGTTTATGATAAAATAATAAGGCTATATTCAGTCAAAAGAATGTGAGGAATCACTATGGATACTAAGGCAATATTAAGTTCATTAACCGTAGACGAGAAAATCAGGCTCCTTGGAGGTATGGGAGACTGGTATATATATGACTGCAACGGAAAGGTTCCCAAGGTAATGATGACCGACGGACCTCACGGGCTTCGTAAAATCGAGGTGACAAAGGCGGGAGATGTTGAGGGCAGTAACCCTGCCACCTGTTTTCCCACTGCCTCGGCAATGGCATCCAGCTGGGATCCTGATATGACTTTTTTGGAGGGGGAAACTCTTGCCGAAGAAGCCTTGATGGAAAAGATATCAGTAGTTCTGGGCTGTGGTATGAATATAAAGCGTTCTCCATTTTGCGGAAGAAATTTTGAATATTACAGTGAGGACCCTTTCCTTGCAGGCAAAATGGCCGGTGGCTTTATAAGCGGCACCCAGAGCAAGGGTATCGGTACCAGCTTAAAGCATTTTGCGGTTAATTCTCAGGAAACCAGGAGAATGACCTCTGACAGTATTGTGGATGAGAGAGCCTTCAGAGAAATATATCTTGCGGGCTTTGAAGACTGCATAAAAACAGCCAAGCCCTATACCGTAATGACATCCTATAACCGTGTCAACGGCACATATGCAGCAGCCAACAAACATCTTTTAACCGAAATCCTCAGGGATGAATGGGGTTATGAAGGTGCGGTTGTATCTGACTGGGGAGCTTCTATTGATATTGTGGCCTGCATTAAGGCAGGGCTTAACCTTGAAATGCCCGATCCCAGAGGCTACCACACAAGAGTGCTCAAAAAAGCCTACGAAAACGGTGAGATTTCCGATGAACTGTTAGATGAAAGAGCGCTTAAGATTCTTGATTCTTATGCGGTATTGGCTGAAAGGGTCGAGGAAAACCATCCTGTTGACTTTGACAAGCACAACGAGATAGCCAGAAAGCTTTCCGCCAACAGTGCGGTGCTTCTTAAAAACTCCGGATTACTGCCGGTTTCTAAAGATAAAAAGCTTATTATAATAGGCGATTTGGCTGAGAATGTTCGTTTTCAGGGTGGCGGCAGCAGCCATATCAACCCTGCAAGGCAAAAGAACGCAGTAAAGGCTTTCGAGGATGCCGGTTACAGGGTTTGCTTTGAGAAGGGCTATGACCGAAATTCCGAAAAGACTGACGATAAGCTGGTGGCGCGGGTTAAGGATTTACTTGACCGTGAACTTACCGAGGACTGTGCAGTGCTTTTCTTTATGGGGCTTACAGATGCCTTTGAAGGAGAGGGGTATGATCGAAAGGATTTAAGCATTCCGGCCAACCAGACCGAGCTTCTGGATGTGGTTGCTTCCCTGACAGGAACCGATAAGCTTGCCGCAATTACTTTTGGAGGTGCTCCCTTTGAATTTGGATGGGAAAACAAGGTTTCCTCCATACTGCATATGTATCTTGGCGGACAGGCAGTCGGAGAAGCGGTTTGTGATCTGGTAAGCGGTCTTGTTAACCCTTCGGGAAAGCTTGCTGAAACCTTCCCCTTAAATGCAGGGGATTTTGGCGGTTTAAGATATTTTGCCCTTCCCCATGATGACGTGGAGTATCGTGAGAGTATTTTTGTCGGCTACAGATATTATGAGACCTTCGGTATACCTGTAAGGTATCCTTTTGGATATGGTCTTTCATATACAACCTTTGAATACAGCAGCTTAATGCTTGATAAGAAAGCTGACGGTACGGTAGTGGTTTCTTTTGACATAACCAATACCGGAAGCGTTGCGGGTGCCGAGGTGGCCCAGGTTTATGTAGGTAATCCGGACCTTGGCTTTATGCGCAGCAAAATCGAGCTTAAGGGCTTTAAGAAGGTATTCTTAAAACCCGGTGAAACTGCAAGTGTTTCGGTGGAGCTTGGAGACAGAAGCTTCTCGATTTTTGATGTTAATACAAACAGGTATGAAAAGGTTAAGGGCAACTATCAGGTTATGGTGGCAGCCTCCGTTAAGGATATCAGGCTTAGCGAAAGCATAGAAGTTGACGGTATTACGGTTGAGCCCGATAAGGATGTATTTTCCGATTATCACAAGCCTCAGAAAGACGGCATGGAGATTTCCGAGGAGCAGTTCTACAAGCTTTTAAATAAAGAAGTTCCCAGGCTCAGAGACAGACGCCGCGGTGATTATGACATGACAAGCTCCTTCGGCGATGTGGCAAAGAGTTCCCTTTTTGGCCGCATGGTGATGGGAATAGTGGGAATGGCTGTTAAGTTTATGTTTAGGGATAAGCCCAAGAATGATCCCGGTATGATGATGGTAAAAATGACCATACAGGAAGGTGCTTTGGAAGGCCTTATTTCTACCAGCTCAGGCATGATTTCTCCAAAGCTTTGCAGGATTCTTTTGTATAATGCCAACAGGAAGTACGGCAAAGCCTTTTTGCAACTGTTTAAAAAGAATGCTAAAATAGTTTAGTCAATGTGAATATGTAGAGGTACTGTATGTTTATCAGTATTTTGCTAATAAGTATTTTTGCGGTGATTATCCTCTTTTTTGTGTTGGGATTTTTCTTTTTCACCGCTCCCAATAAAAAGCGCGATACATCATACTTTGCAGGTAAAATGTATGCCCACAGAGGCCTTCATGACAGCTCGGTTCCGGAGAATTCACTGCTGGCATTCAGGCTGGCAAGGGAGGCCGGCTTTGGCGTTGAACTGGATGTTCAAATGACAAAGGACGGAAAGCTTGTGGTATTCCACGACGGTACTCTTGAGAGAATGTGTGGGGTAAAGGATAAACTTCTAAACTATACCTACGAAGAGTTAAGCCGAATGCACCTTAAAAATCCCAAGGGTGAAGTAACCGGGGAAACCATTCCTTTGTTTTCGGATGTAATGGAGGTGCTTGACGGGGTTGATATGATTTGTGAAATAAAGCCCGACAACGGAATGAAAAACTACGAGCTTTGCCAAAAGACTTACGAGGCCCTGATGACCTACAAGGGCAGGTTCTGTGTAGAGTCCTTCAGCCCGTATCTTATGGGGTGGTTTAAGGCAAAGCATCCCGAAATCATTCGCGGCCAGCTTTCCGAAGATTTTGTCAGGACTTCAGGTTTTAATCCAGTACATTTTTTCATGGGTCAGCTTTGGGTCAATGTAATATCAAGGCCGGATTTCATTGCATACAACCACGAAAACAAAACACTGGGCTGGAAGCTTGTTAAGCATTTGTACAAGCCCCTTTTTGTAGCCTGGACCGCCCGTGGCGAAGAGGAACAGGAAAGCGCCCGGTCAGTGTATGATTCAGTTATTTTTGAAAAAGAAAAGCCCATAGAGGAGCGTTAACGCCATAATCCCAAGAAAGGTAAAGATAGATGGAATTAAAAGACGTAGATTTCGATAATGAAGAATTAAAGGTTAAGGAAAAGCCCGTATTAAGAAATGCGGTTCCGCGCCCGGTGGAAAATCCTTACGAAAGCAGTGCGCCCGTGGCTCCTGCTCCTTTAGTAAGCGCCGATTATTCTTCACGCAAAGATGAAAGTGTATATGTTAAGAAAAGAGGTCCACTGTTTAAAATACTGATGGTGCTTCTGTTTCTTGCCACCACAACCCTGGTAGCAATTGCTATTCTCTGGGCCGGCAAGGATATATTTATCAAAAAAGAAGCAGAAATCGAGCAGGAAGTTGTTAAGGAAGAAAATCCCGCAATATATACTCAGGATCAGCTGGATGCAATGGTAGCGGTTGCAGTGGAAGAAGCCAGGGACGGTCAGATTGAAATCGGTCGTCAGCAGATACTCAATGAGGTAAGAGAGGCTTCTCATTTAGAATCCGGTATTATTAATTTCCTTCGTGAGATTAACCCTGATTACATGGTATTTACTTTTGGCTCCAAATTCGAATATTTCCCAATAAACAAGGATTTGGCTCCCAATACAATCAATAACGACGACCTTAAGGTCGATGAAGAAACCGGTGTTATCACCTACGAGGTTGACGGCACCACAAGGTCCCATGTCTGCATTGATGTTTCTTCTTTCCAAAAGGACATAGACTGGGACAGGGTTAAGGCTTCGGGCGTTGAATATGCAATTATCAGATGTGGTTTCAGAGGTTACGGAAGCGGAAAGCTTGTAGAGGATACCTTCTTTAAATCCAATATTGAAGGTGCCACCAGTGCAGGTATTAAGGTCGGCGTTTATTTCTTTACACAGGCTGTAAGTGTTGCCGAGGCTGTGGAAGAGGCTGAATTTTGCCTGGAAATGGTTAAGCCCTACGAAATCGATCTTCCTATAATAATTGATATCGAAGAAATATCCGATAAAGCCCGTACGGATGATCTTGATAACGAAATGAGAAGTGACTACTGTGTTGCCTTTATGGACCGAATTAAGGAAGCAGGCTACACTCCCATGATATATACCAATCTTAAGTACTTTGCCAAGTATCTTAACATGGACAAGCTTGAGGGGTATGAAAAATGGTTTGCCTACTACAATGACAACATTTATTTCCCCTACGAGATAGCAATATGGCAGTACAGCAGCACCGGAACAATAGACGGTATCGATTCAAAGGTGGATTTAAATATTACCTTTAAGGAATATTAATTATTGTTTTGTTCCGTCGGAGGGGACAGATGGATAATTCGTCAAAAATCGAAATATTAAAAAAATGGATAGATGAGTCAGATAATATTGTTTTCTTTGGCGGAGCGGGAGTGTCAACCGAGTCGGGGATTCCGGATTTTCGCTCTGTTGATGGTTTGTACGAGCAGAAATACAAATATCCTCCGGAAACAATAGTCAGCCATACCTTTTTAACAAGAAAAACCGAGGATTTCTTTGAGTTTTACAAAGAAAAAATGGTGGCACCGGCCTTAAATGCCCTTCCCAATACCGCTCATATTAAGCTTAGCGAATGGGAAAAAGAAGGTAAGCTTAAGGCAGTTATTACGCAAAACATAGACGGTCTTCATCAAAAGGCGGGAAGCGAGAATGTTCTTGAACTTCACGGTACAATAATGAAAAATTATTGTGACCGATGCTTTAAGCCTTATGAGGTTTCGGATGTGATGAATGCACCCGGGGTTCCCAAATGTTCCTGCGGAGGCACCATAAGGCCTGATGTAGTGCTCTACGAAGAGGGGCTTGACTCGGATGTTATGACCAGAGCCATCAATTATATAAGTAACGCAGATGTGCTGATTATCGGAGGCACTTCTCTGGTGGTTTATCCGGCAGCAGGCTTGATAAGATACTACAGGGGAAACAAACTGGTGCTTATTAATCTTTCGGAAACCTCTCAGGACGGTTTTGCGGATTTGGTTATACATGAGAAAATCGGTGAGGTATTTTCCAAATGGACATAAAAGTCGGTGATACTCTTGTGATGAAAAAGGAACATCCCTGTAAAAGCAGGGAGTGGGAAGTGTTAAGAATAGGCGCCGATCTAAGGATAAAATGTCTTGGATGCGGTCATCAGGTGCTTTCCGCACGAAAAAATATAGAAAAGAATATTAAAGAGATAAAAAGTTCAAATATTTCTTGATTATGCAGGATTACTATGATATTATAGTGTTCCGTGATAATAATTCCTTGCTTCTGCGTAGGCAGGGGCCAGAGACCAAAAGGAGGTAACCGAGCATGAACAATTACGAATTAACACTCGTTATCAATGCGAAAATCGAAGACGATGAAAGAGCTGCAGTTTTAGATAAGTGCAAAGCTTACGTTGAAAGATTCGGTGGAAAGATTACTAATATCGAAGAGGCTGGTAAGAAGAAATTAGCTTACGATATTCAGAAGATGAGTGAAGCTTTCTACTATTTCGTACAGTTCGATGCAGAAGCATCAGCTCCCGCTGAAATCGAGAGCCGCATCCGCATTATGGACAATGTTCTCCGTTTCTTAATCGTTCGCACTGACGAGCAGTAATTCTTAGAGGAGAATAAGAGAAGATGAATAAAGTTATACTTATGGGTAGATTGACCCGTGATCCCGAAGTGAGATATTCACAGGGAGCTACTTCAACAGCAATCGGAAGATTTTCCATTGCAGTTGACAGAAGATTCAGACGCGAGGGTCAGCCTGACGCCGATTTCTTTAACTGTACTGCATTTGGCAGAACAGGTGAATTTGTAGAGAAGTATCTCCACAAGGGTACAAAGGTTGTCGTTGTTGGTAGCATTCAGAATGACAACTATACCGATGCAAACGGCGTTCAGAGATACAGCGTACAGATTGTTGTAGACGAAGTTGAGTTTGCAGAGAGCAAAAACGCAGCTGCTTCCAATGGTGGGGGATACCAGGAAAGCGCAGCTCCCGCTCCTGCCGCAGCAGGTGATGGTTTTATGAATATTCCTGAAGGAATTGACGAAGACCTTCCTTTTGCTCAACCTAACAG
>JAZUJC010000184.1:0-2468 GCA_045642625.1 Lachnospiraceae bacterium | reverse complement strand
CTTTCCCTCTCATTATTTTGTATTAACTTGATATCATTATGATATCACTTTTTATACAATTGTCAAGAGGGGGGCGTAATTTGAATTCGTAATGTGAATTTTTAAATTCCACCATGCCAACTTCTCTATACCCATTAATCTTTTAACGGGCAAAAGAAAAGAGACTATCTCGATATTGTATTGAGTTGAAATACTTAAGAGTGTATAAGGTACTAAATACGCTCCCATTTTTGTAGAATATTGCAATTGTTGCGTAAAGAAACCCCGCAGTAACGTCTGCGGGGTTTTAGCAACTAATTTGCAATTGGTTATTCGTTCCAAATGGGAGCGTATTTAGTATCTTATACAACGACTAACAAAGCAGTCAGTCTTATCTTGTGAAGTAAAGTCCGATTACTACAAGTCCGATTATTACACGGTAAATCGCAAATACCTTGTAGCTTCTTTTCTTAAGGAAATCAAGTAAGAACTTAATTACTATAAGCCCTACAACAAAGCTCGAAATGACACCTACAAAGAATGAAGTATCAAAAGCAAACTGATCAAGGTCAAAAATTACTGCGGCTGCGGTAATAGGAGCAGCAAGCATAAACGAAAACCTTGCGGCACTTTCACGGTCGATTCCGAGGCCACGGGCTACTGTCATGGTAATACCCGATCTTGATACACCGGGAAAGGCTGCAGCCAGACCCTGGGAAACACCTACCAGTACACCCTTTTTCATATCTATTTCTTCGTATTTAACATTTGACTTAGCTTTTGCATCTACTATATAAAGCACAATACCCATTACGATAAGTGTACATGCGATAATAAGCATCTCAAGGTTTAAATTGTCTCCAATCAGCTTCTCGGACACTTTATCAAGCACCAGAGATAAACCGGCTCCGAATATGGTTGCCACAACCAGAATCCAAAAAAGCCTTCCTTCTGTTGATTTTTCCTTTTTAAATACCTGCTTACAGCCTCCTCCGATTAAAGAAATCCAATCCTTAAAGAAGAAAATCAGCATTGCAAACAATGTACCTATATGAAGTGCCACATCAAAAGAACCGCTTATTTCCCAATTGAAAATCCAGGGAAAAATGTTCAAATGTGCAGAGCTTGAA
Source organism: Lachnospiraceae bacterium (assembly GCA_045642625.1). Classification (GTDB taxonomy): domain Bacteria; phylum Bacillota; class Clostridia; order Lachnospirales; family Lachnospiraceae; genus UBA1258. The sequence continues at coordinate 1,359 of JAZUJC010000184.1, read as the reverse complement.
ACCGGAAGGAACTCCGTCAACCCCTGAATAATACCCATTATTAGCGCGATAAGTGCTTCTATCATTTCTTTCTCCTAACTCTTTTTTGTCACAAACAAAATCAATATTACTATTATTTACGTTCAATTGCATCTATTTTTCTATTTGCAATACCCACCGGCATCTGTATTACTATCATCCAAAGCCACTTTGACATCACCGGCATAAGGAGTATAGGACAAATAAAATTTATCAAATATTTCTTTCACGGTTCTCTCGCTCAGGAAATCTTCAATGCTTTTGTTTCCATCCGCAAAAAGAAGCTGACCATCTGTTTCATTAAGGTGTGTGATAAACAAAGATGCCCTGATTGGTTTACATAATTTTAGGCCGTTGTTGGTCTCTACATGTGTGGAACCATCATCTTCATCAGCACAACCTTCCTCATTGAAACCTGCCTCAGCGAAACCTGCCTCAGCATAACCCTCCATAAGCTTTAAATCGCCCTTTATCACTGCTGTTAAATCCTCCGGATTGTCCCAACATGCAAATCGGATGCCACCCTGCCAGTCATTTACGAGGTTTGTGTTGTCCACGATACCATACTGTGTCCTAAACTCAGCCGATTCATGAGGCAACGGACCTGCTCCATGCTTGGTAACATAGGACCGGGTCACATATACAACTTCGATATTTGTTATGTTAACCTTGCTGTCATATTTTCTTTCAGCAGGCATTTTCGCATTCCCGGTTATTCGAGTTATGTTAACTTCATCCAGTAACCTGCGCACATTATAAAGCCCAGTCTTCGAGGCCGTTACATGGGGCATACTCGCTTCAAAATCGGCATCAAGTCTAAGTCCCTGACCACCTTCAAATATTACATTTTCATATTGGCCGAATATATCCCCCACTTCTACCAGTTCGGATATATACGAAAAATTCTCATATACCTTGTGGGCATAGTTCTCAAGCACGGCATCGCTTTGCAACAATCCCCAATACTCACTCGAGGTAAAATCCACATTTTTCAGCTCACCACATGAAATCTCGGCCAATCGGACTTTTGAATACTCCCGGCGAATTCTTTTAAGCTCATTTAAAAGCCCCGCCTCACCAATATTTTTAATCTGCCCGAGGTTAACGCCAAAGCCTGCTTTTTTTCGAAGGTCTGCTTCATTTATTCCCATTCCGCAGCTTCCGTGCCTTTGGGCCCTTGAAGATTCCAACAGCATATTTATTAAAATATCATCTATGGTAGTAATACAGGTGGCAAAAGAAGCAAATATTCGGGGCCTGATACCCGAAATACCACAAAAGGCTTCCATCTCCTCATCCAGCTTATATAAATCCGGATAGTAGGAATCGGCCCAATAGGTA
>JAZUJC010000183.1:0-4485 GCA_045642625.1 Lachnospiraceae bacterium | reverse complement strand
TCGGCTGTGGTTTGTACAGCCTTCCCTTTAGTAAATCTTTCAACAAAGTTTGAATAGTTTCAGGTGATAAATATTTATTATGAGTACTGTTGAAAAAGTAGAACTGGTTTCTCTTATAATTCTTGTTATTTTGTCTGCGTTTTTTTCTTCGGCGGAGACTGCGTTCAGCTCTATCGGAAGAGCCAAGCAGCGAGCTCTTGAAGAAGAAGGCAGGAGACACGCAAAGACCCTGTCTAAAGTTTTGGACAACTATGACAGGCTTCTAAGCACAATTCTTGTAGGCAATAATATTGTTAATCTTAGTGCATCGGCATTGGCTACAACATTTACCCTTAGCATATTCGGTAATAAATTTGTATCGGTGGCAACCGGTATTTTGACACTGGTAGTGCTGGTTTTTGGTGAAATTGTGCCTAAAACCGCTGCAAGACACAATGCTGATAAGATGGCACTTGCTTTTTGCATTCCAATCAGATTTCTGATGATTGTTTTCTTCCCGATAGTATTTGTTATTGAACATATTTCCGGTGGAATTCTTAGAATATTCGGTCTAAAGAAGGAACATCAGAGTATGATTACGGAATCCGAGCTTCGTTCTTATGTAGATGTCAGTCATGAGGACGGTGTAATTGAATCTGACGAAAGAGAGATAATCAATAATGTATTTGATTTTTCGGATTCGGTTGCCAAGGATATTATGATTCCCCGAATAGATATGAGTGCTATTCCCGAGGATGCCACATACAGAGAGGTTATGAAGATATTCAGGGAAACCATGTACACCCGTATTCCTGTTTATCGTGAGGAAAAAGAAAACGTTATCGGATTTATAAATATTAAGGATCTGATTCGCTTAAAGGATTCCGGTGCATTCAGCGTATCAAAGTTTTTGAGAGACGGATATTTTACATACGAATACAAGAAAACCAATGATTTAATGCTTGAGATGCGTGCTGCATCAATGAACCTGGCTTTTGTCAACAACGAGTACGGTGCCACGGTAGGTATGATTACCCTGGAGGACCTTCTTGAAGAAATAGTCGGTGAGATTCGTGACGAATACGATCAGGATGAGGAAATGCAGATTCAGGAAAAAGACGGCGGCTATCTGATTGAAGCCAAGATGAAGCTTGAAGATGTCAATGATGCTTTGGGAACGCACTTTGAATCTGAGGACTATGACAGTATCGGTGGTCTTGTTTTGGACAGTCTTGACCGAATTCCCGAGGACGGGGAGACCGTAACCCTTGAGGATGGCACCACATTGACCGTTAAAGGAATCAAATATAACCGTATTGTATCGGTTTTGGTTGTTTTGCCGGTTAAGGAAGAAGAAAAAGAAGAGTAATCTGCCCGGATAATTACTTAGCAGTTTTTTCTTTTATTCCATGTGATTTTATGATATACTTGTGTGGCTGTGGATTTGGATGCAGCCCCATTTTTTATTTTATTATTTAGGAGATATAAAAATGAGTAAGGGAAAATCAATATTTACCATTATTCTGATTGTTCTTTGTACCGTATTTTTCGGTTACATGGACGTTGCCGGTTTTGGTACCGACAAATCCGGTTCAGCCAAGGATATAAAGCTTGGCCTTGACCTTGCCGGCGGTGTATCTATTACATATCAGGCAATCGGTGAGGAAACTCCCTCCAAGCAGGATATGGATGATACCGTTAATAAGCTTAAGCAGCGTGTTGAAAAGTATTCAACCGAGTCACAGGTATACAAAGAAGGCAGTGACAGAATTACAATAGAAATTCCCGGTGTATACGATGCAAATGCTATTTTGCAGGAGCTCGGCCGCCCCGGTACTCTTTACTTCTTCAGACAATATGCCTCAGATGGTTCTTTGAACTATTATCAGACAGTTGGTGAAGACGGCTCTACTCAGTATGTTCTTAATCATACAATTGATGAAATTCAGGCTGACGGTAAGGTTGTTTTGGTAGGTACCGATGTTAAGGATGCACAGTCCGGCGGTATCAGAAATGATATGGGTAATACTGAAATTGTTGTTCAGTTAACCCTTACCGAGGAAGGCGCTGAAAAGTTCAAGGTAGCAACTACCGAAGCAGCAAACAACAACCATGAAACAATTGCAATTTACTATGATGGCAGCTTCGTAAGCGTTCCCCGTGTTAATACACCTATTCCCGATGGAACAGCACAGATTACCGGTATGGAAAGCTCAGAAATTGCCGACCATGTAGCTTCTACAATTCGTATCGGTGGTCTTAGTGTTGAACTTGAAGAGTTAAGATCCAACGTAGTAGGTGCTCAGCTTGGCCAGGAAGCAATCAGCACAAGCTTAAAGGCCGGCCTTGTTGGTTTTATTGTAGTAGTTCTCTTTATGCTGTTAATCTACTATGTATTAGGTTTTACAAGTGTTATTGCACTTTCACTTTATGCAGTACTTGAAATCTTACTTATAAACGGATTTGGAATTACATTAACACTTCCCGGTATTGCAGGTATTATTCTTTCTGTTGGTATGGCGGTAGATGCCAACGTTATTATCTTTGCCCGTCTTCGTGAAGAATTAAGAACAGGCAAGACCGTTGATTCAGCAATAAAGGTTGCTTACGGAAAAGCATTGTCAGCTATTCTTGACGGTAACATTACAACACTTATAGCAGCAGGTGTTCTTTGGATTATGGGTTCAGGCTCCATTAAGGGCTTTGCTCAGACTCTTGCACTTGGTATCTGCTTATCAATGTTTACCGCAGTAGTAATTACCAAGCTTTTACTTAAATCTCTTGTAGGTATCGGTGTAACAAATCCCAAGTGGTTTGGTGTTGCAAAAGAGCCCAAGAAGATTGATTTCCTTGGAAAGAAGGGCCTTTATTTTGGCGTTTCCGGTGCAGTTGTTATTGCCGGAATCGTAATGATGTTTGTTAACAGCGGAATTGCTTCCCGTGGTAATAAGCTTAATTTCTCTCTTGAGTTTTTAGGCGGTTCACAGACAGTTGTTCCCATGGAAATATCTGCAGACAATGATGATGCAAAGCTTTCGATTGTTAACAACGAGGTTGTACCTGAAATTGAATCTATCGTAGGTGATGCTAACGTAATGGTAACTCTTGTTAAGGGAACCAACGAAGTAATCTTTAAAACAAAAACACTCAATTCCGAACAGCGTGAGGAAATGGCTGAGTTTTTTGAAAGCAAATACAATGTAAATAAGGAGCTTATTAAGTCTGAAACAATAAGCCCTACCATCGGTAGAGAATCACAGAGACAGACAATTATAGCCGTACTTATAGCCTGCGTATGTATGCTTATTTATATCTGGTTCAGATTTAAGGATATTCGCTTTGGCGCCAGCTCAGTTTTGGCTCTTGCCCACGACGTAATGGTAACTCTTGCATTCTACGCATTTGCATATGTAAGTGTAGGTTCAACCTTCGTTGCCTGTATGTTAACGATCGTCGGTTATTCGATAAACGCAACCATCGTTATTTTCGACAGAATTAGAGAGAGCATCAGCGAGGCAAACAAGAATGCCAAGCTTGAAGATTTGGTTAATGACAGTATTTCTGCAACCCTTTCAAGAAGTATATTTACTTCACTTACCACTTTCATTATGGTAGTTGCTCTTTATGCATTCGGCGTAAGCTCCGTCAAGGAATTTGCACTTCCTCTTATGGTTGGTATTGTTTGTGGTACATATTCATCCATCTGCTTATCCGGTGCAATGTGGTTTGTGTTCAGAAAGAAACTTGGTAAAAAATAAGACTTATCACTAAGGCGGGTCGAAAGACCCGCTTTTTTTACCTTATGGAAATTAAGCGATTGATTATTTCTGCAAAAGATAAAGGGAATAATCCGGAGGAAAAGTATTGAAGGAAAACTGGGTTGAAATCAGAAAAAGCGGTAATTATGTGGAATTAGGTGAAAAGCTTGGCGTTTCGCCCATAGTTGCCCGCATTATAAGAAACAGGGGGATCGATTCCCTGGAGGAAATGCAAAAATATATAGATGCCGCTTCTGTTGAATTTCATCCGGGCAGTGAACTGTATGGTATGAATATACTGGTAAAGGTTATGGTGGAGAAGATTAACGTAAAAGCACCTGTCAGGATTATCGGAGACTATGATGTGGATGGTGTTTGTGCCACTTACATTCTTTACAGAGGCTTGTCATACCTGGGAGCCGATGTTGACTATGCAATTCCTCACCGCGTGGAAGACGGATACGGTATTAATATCAGGCTTATAGATGATGCCCATGAAAAGGGTGTGGATACCATAATAACCTGTGATAACGGTATTTCTGCATCAAAGCAGACTGAATATGCCAATTCTCTTGGAATGACTATGGTAATTACCGATCATCACGAGGTTCCTTATGAAACGGTGGATGGAGAAAAAAGGCATATTCTGCCCAATGCAGATGCAATAGTTGATCCAAAGCAGCCAAGAGACAACTACCCTTATAAGGGTATTTGCGGAGCCTTTGTGGCATTAAAGGTATTTGACGAA
>JAZUJC010000182.1:0-7067 GCA_045642625.1 Lachnospiraceae bacterium | reverse complement strand
GCCTTGGTGCCATTGTCAATTCTTCACGCGGTATTATTGCGGCATATCAGCAGGAAAAATATGCTTCTTTTGGCGAGCGTGGTTATGCGGATGCATCACGCCAGGCTGTACTTGATATGAAAGCCGATCTTAATTCTATTTTCTAAGCCGTTTGTCAGTCAACGACTTGGAGTATTGTGTTGCAAATTATTATGGAGGAAAGCAGTGCATTGGCCTGCAATGTAAAAATGGAACAGTATAAAGAACAATTTGTGCAGTTTATGGTTGAATCGGATGTATTAAAGTTTGGTGATTTTACGCTTAAAAGCGGAAGAAAATCTCCTTTCTTTATGAATGCGGGAGCATATGTTACAGGCTATCAGTTAATGAAGCTTGGTGAGTATTACGCTCAGGCAATTCATGATAAATTCGGCGATGATTTTGATGTTCTTTTTGGACCTGCATATAAGGGAATTCCCCTTTCTGTAGCTACCGTTATTGCCTATTCCAAGCTTTTTGGCAAGGAAATCAGATACTGCTCAAACCGTAAGGAAGTTAAGGATCATGGCGATGTAGGCATTTTGCTTGGATCAAAGCTTAAAGACGGTGACAGGGTTGTAATAATAGAAGACGTTACCACCTCGGGAAAATCAATTGAAGAAACCTTCCCTATAATTACCGAGCAGGCTAACATTGAAATCAAGGGACTTATGGTTTCTCTTAACAGATGCGAAAAGGGCAAGGGAGAGAAATGCGCGCTTGATGAAATCAAGGATCTGTATGGCTTTGAAACGGCAGCCATCGTATCTATGGATGAAGTTAAGGAATACCTCCACAATAAAGAAATAAACGGTAAAGTAGTAATCGATGACACTATCTACCAGGCGATTGAAGATTACTACAAGTTGTATGGTGCTGTGAAATAATGAAACGACATTTAATTTATTCTGACAAGGAACATACATTAAAAGGTGTCTTTTCTTTTATACTGGGTGTGATTGTGTTTGTGAGTCTTGTTTTGTCGATTTATATAAGCTACAGACTGAAGGGGGATGCTCCGGCTTCGTTTGGCGCGGTAGGCTTTTTATGCACCCTTTTTTCCGGTATAGGAGTTGTGCTTGCGTTGCTTGGAAGGCAGGAGCCTGAAAAGTTCTATTTGTTTGCAAATATTGGCCTTGGACTGAATATTTTTGATTTATTGTTTATCAGTAACATACTCTATGCGGGAATTTAAGAAAATATTAGTAATTCCAACATTGCGTGTACTTATGTAATAAAGTACACTATATATAGTATGATAAAAGGGACGCTGTAGTTGTGCCCCAAAGAACAGATTTCTAGTATAAGGAGACCGAAATGGCAACTGTTTCTATTGTTATGGGAAGCGATTCCGATATGCCTGTTATGGCTAAGGCTGCTGATGTTTTGGAGGAGTTTGGAATTGATTACGAAATGCGTATCATTTCTGCTCACAGAGAGCCTGACGACTTTTTTGAATATGCGAAGACCGCTGAAGACAGGGGTGTAAAGATTATTATCGCCGGCGCCGGTATGGCAGCTCATCTGCCCGGTATGTGTGCCGCTATTTTCCCTATGCCTGTAATCGGTATTCCTATGCATACCACATCTTTGGGCGGCAGAGATTCACTTTATTCGATTGTACAGATGCCCAGTGGTATTCCGGTTGCAACCGTTGCAATCAACGGCGGACAGAATGCGGGCCTCCTGGCAGTGAAGATGCTTGCCGTATCCGATGCCGATATGCTTGCCAAGTTAAAAGATTATGCCGAGAACCTTAAGAAGGGTGTTCAGAAGAAGGACGCAAATCTTCAGGAATCAGGCTACAAAAATTATACAAAATAAGGGAGTTACAAAATGGATTACAAAAACGCCGGTGTAGATATTGAAGCTGGATATGCTTCTGTAGAGCTTATGAAGGAGCACGTGAAGAAAACCTTCCGTCCCGAAGTACTTGGTGGACTTGGTGGTTTTTCCGGTGCATTTTCATTAGATAAGATTAAAAAAATGGATGATCCCGTTCTTTTGTCGGGAACAGACGGATGCGGAACAAAGGTTAAGCTTGCATTTATTATGGATAAGCACGATACAATCGGTATTGATGCTGTTGCAATGTGTGTTAACGATGTTGCATGTGCAGGTGGAGAACCTCTTTTCTTCCTGGACTACATTGCCTGCGGCAAGAATTATCCCGAAAAGATTGCCACTATCGTTAAGGGTGTTGCAGAAGGCTGTATCCAGTCCGGCTGTGCACTTATCGGAGGTGAAACCGCTGAACATCCCGGCCTTATGATAGAAGATGAATATGACCTTGCGGGCTTCGCTGTGGGTGTAGTAGACAGAAAAGATCTTATTACAGGCGAGAATATTAAGGATGGAGATATCCTTATCGGTATCGCTTCTTCAGGTGTTCATTCAAACGGTTTCTCTTTGGTAAGAAAGGTATTTGAGATGACCAAAGAAAGCCTTAATACATATTACGAAGAGCTTGGTACCACTCTTGGCGAGGCACTTATTGCTCCCACAAGAATTTATGTTAAAGCTCTTAAGGCTGTTAAGGATGCAGGCATTACATTAAAGGGCTGCAGCCATATTACCGGTGGCGGTTTCTTTGAAAATATTCCCAGAATGCTTCCCGACGGAATTAAGGCTGTGGTTAAGAAGGACAGCTATGAGGTTCCTGCAATCTTTAAGATGATGCAGAAACAGGGCAATATTGCAGAGACCATGATGTACAACACCTTTAACATGGGGGTAGGTATGGTTGTTGCAGTTGATCCCGATGATGCTGAAGCTGCAATGGAAGCAATTAAATCAGCCGGTGATACAGCATTTGTACTGGGATATACCACCAAGGGCGATAAGGGTGTTGAATTATGCTAAAAATAGCAGTTTGTGTATCAGGTGGAGGCACCAATCTGGGTGCAATATTTGATGCAATTGACTCAGGAAAAATAAAGAACGGTGAGATTGTAACCGTAATAAGCAATAATGCCGGAGCTTATGCGCTGGAGCGTGCCAAAGTAAGGGGAGTAGTGGCAAAATGCATTTCTCCCAAAGACTATGAAACCCGTGAAGAGTTTAATATGGCCCTTCTTGAAGGGCTTAAGGCGACCGGTGCCGATTTGGTGGTTTTGGCAGGCTTTCTTGTTAATGTACCTGCCGAAATAATAAGAGAGTTTAAAGGAAGGATCATTAACATCCATCCCTCTTTGATTCCTTCTTTTTGCGGCAAGGGCTACTATGGGCTGAAGGTTCATGAAGGTGTACTGGAGAGAGGTGTTAAGGTTACCGGTGCAACAGTTCATTTTGTGGACGAAGGAATAGATACCGGCCGCATTATTGCACAAAAGGCGGTTGAGGTTATGGAGGGTGATACACCCAAGGTACTTCAGCAGCGTGTAATGGAACAGGCTGAATGGATTATTTTGCCGGATACAATCGCTAAGATCTGCGCAGGCGAGATATCCATAGGCGACTGATTTAAGTCAAAAGAACAAAAGACAGAAAATACATTATAAGGCAGGGCGGCAATGAAGATTTTAGTAATCGGAAGCGGTGGCAGAGAGCACGCTATTTGTAAAGCATTAAGTAAGTCAAAAAGAGTATCGAAAATTTACTGTGCACCCGGTAATGCGGGTATTGCGGAATTGGCTGAGCTGGTAAATATCGGCGTTATGGAATTTGATAAAATTGCTGAGTTTGCTATTGATAAGTCAATTGATCTTACAATTGTGGCTCCCGACGATCCCCTGGTTGCCGGTGCGGTTGATGCACTTGAGGCAAAGGGTCTCAGAGTTTTCGGCCCCAGAAAGAATGCAGCCATACTTGAAGGCAGCAAGGCTTTCTCCAAGGACCTTATGAAAAAATACAATATTCCCACTGCTGCTTATGAAACCTTTGATAATGCAGATGACGCCATAAAATATCTTGAAACAGCTGATATGCCTATTGTGCTTAAAGCAGACGGTTTGGCTTTGGGCAAGGGTGTTTTGATTTGCAACGATCTTGAAGAAGCAAAAGCCGGCGTTAAGGAAATAATGCTTGATAAGAAGTTTGGTACGGCAGGAAACAGGCTTGTTATAGAGGAGTTTATGACAGGACGTGAAGTTTCGGTTCTTTCTTTTGTAGACGGAAAAACTATCAAGACAATGTCTTCGGCACAGGATCATAAGCGTGCCAAGGACAACGACGAAGGTCTTAATACAGGCGGCATGGGTAACTTTTCACCCAGTCCCTTTTACACCGATGAGGTGGATAAATTCTGTAAAGAAAATATTTATCAGCGTACAGTGGATGCCATGGCAGCTGAAGGCAGAGAGTTTAAGGGAGTTATTTTCTTTGGCCTGATGCTTACACCAAAGGGTCCCCGCGTACTTGAATACAATGCCCGCTTCGGTGATCCCGAGGCACAGGTAGTGCTTACACGAATGAAGAGCGATGTTGTGGATGTAATGGAAGCCTGCATTGACGGAAATCTTGCCGATACACCGGTGGAATTTGGCGATGATGCAGCAGTTTGTGTAATCCTTGCAAGTGACGGTTATCCTTTGGAATACAAAAAGGGCTTTGAAATTACCGGCCTTGAAGCATTTAAGGACAAAGAAGATTACTACTGTTTCCATGCAGGCACCAAGTTTTCCGAGGATGGAAAGGTACTGACCAACGGTGGCCGTGTATTGGGTGTTACCGCTACAGCTCCTACACTTAAGGAAGCAAGAAAGAAAGCCTACGAAGCAACAGAGTGGGTTTCTTTTGAAAATAAATATATGAGAACAGATATCGGGAAAGCAATTGATGAGGCTTGAATCCGATAACCAAAATAAACTGAAACTCATTACTTCTCTTTAGGAGGGAATGCCAATGAAAAATGTTAAAAAAATATACAAACTTGCAGTGACTCTGGCATTGTTCTGCGCGCTGGTGTTTCTTTTGCCGTTGGCTGCAAAAGCAGATGGCGGAAAAGCAACCGTAAAAGTCGAAGGAGCATACATTCGAGAGAGTGCCAGCACAAGTGCGAAGGTTGTGGCAAGCGTAGTAAAGGGAAATGTCCTTGAAGTAATTGCTACCGAAACCGATTCGGCGGGAAATACCTGGTATAAGGTTGTAGTGGATGCCAAGACAAACGGTTACATCAGAAGTGATTTGGCTGATTTAAGCGGTTCTTCTTCATCCGATAACAAGGATACCACCGGTGATAACAAAGATACTACCGGTGATAACAAAGATACTACCGGTGACAGTAATACAGGAACTACCACCACTACTACAACTACTACTGCAAGCGGTAAACTTACCGTTGTGGTAGAGGGCGCTTATATCAGAGAAACTGCCAGCACCAGCGCAAAGGTTGTTGGTAGTGCTGTAAAGGGAAATGTTCTTGATATTCTTGGAAAAGAAACCGATTCTGCAGGTAATACCTGGTACAAGATTGCTGTCGATGCCAAGACCTTTGGATATATAAGATCGGATCTTGTTTCAACAGACGGCAAGACAACCGGTTCTGATTCCAATACAACCGGAAACGGTTCAACTACAACAACTACAACAACCACCACTCCCGCAACTCCTGCACCGGAGGTAACACCGGTTGAGCCTACAAAGCCCACTCCCGGAGAAGCATTAACAGGAATGGTTGAAGTAGAGCCTATTGAGGCAAAAACAACCGGCAGTGTTAACGTCAGAAAGGGTCCTTCCACATCAACAGATAAGGTTGGAGCAGTTGACGGGGGCATGCTTGTAATGGTTTACGGATATGCTAAGGAAGGCGACAATGTTTGGTATTATATGACCTACAATTCAACCACCACCGGTTATATCCGCGGCGATTTCCTTTCACTTAACGGTACACTTGTAGAAAAGAACAACGAGCCTGAACCCGAACCGGAACCGGAGCCCGAACCTGAACCCGAGCCTGAACCCGAGCAGGTATACTATGATTACGAAGTAGACTACGAATTGGATGAAAACGGCGATACCGTATGGTATCTTAAGGACTACACCGAAGGAACCAAGAATCCTATTTTAGAGCTTTTGGATGCTAAAAAGGAATTGGAGACTACTACAGCTACATATCAAAAGGCATTAAGGAAAAAGAAGGTAGTGAATGTTATATTAATTATTCTTCTTATCCTGTTACTTGCCGGAGCAGGTGTGGCTGCATTCTTCTTCAGAAGATGGTATTTTGGCTATGATGACAGTGAGGAACCTGTTTCAAAGAGCTATGGTAATAAATACAGTTCAAATAAATATACCTCAAACAATACAAGAGGGACGGTGGTAAACAGAAACGGTACCAAGACAAATGCCACTTCTTCTACCCGCCGTACTGCTTCTGAGGATGAATTCAAAATAGAGACTGTCGGTGGAGCAAGAGTCTCAGCAGACACGCCTGCAGCCGCTGCCCCGGTATCCGATAAGCCTGTAAGAGTAGACGAAGGCCATGTAAGAATGCCCGACGGAACTATTAAAAGAGCAGTAGTTGGGGTAAGACAGCCTGACGGAAGCATCAAGTTAAGCGATGGCAGAATAAGAAAGCCTGACGGAACCATTATCACTCCCAATGCTCCGGCTCAGGAAGCAGCTCCTGTTTCCAGGCCCGCTCCCGATGCGCCGAAAAGAAGTGCTAAGCCTCGTAACTTTGTTGCCGAAGATGATGATATGGAATTTGGATTTTTGAACATTTCAAGCTCAATGGATGAGGAATAAATTGGGCCTTAATCGGGCGACAAAGCTAAATTGATAATATTGACATGAAACCATCTGTTATATAAAATGTATAACAGATGGTTTTTTAATATGTATGGTAATATTATGCGTGATACGGAGCCATCGGGTGGAAGCGTAAACAGTTGAGAGGTTTATCGGAATGATTATTGAAATTGATTTTGATAGCAGCGAAGCTTTGTATATGCAGCTTAGAAACCAGATAATCATGGGAATTGCCACCAGTCTGCTGACTGACGGGGAGGTGCTGCCCAGTGTTCGAAGATTGTCTGAGGATATAGGGATAAATATGCATACGGTCAATAAAGCATATGCGGTACTCAGGGAGGAAGGCTATGTTAAAA
>JAZUJC010000181.1:0-2811 GCA_045642625.1 Lachnospiraceae bacterium | reverse complement strand
TGCAGGATGTATTCCTGTTTAGTGATACGATAGCCGAAAATATTAAGATGGGTCGCAAGAATTCCATCTCAGATATCATTATAAAGCAATCCTCCAAGCGAGCCGGTGCCAGCGAATTCATCGAAAAAATGGATGATGGTTATGACACAGTAATCGGCGAGCGAGGTGTTGGTTTGTCCGGTGGTCAAAAGCAGCGAATTTCCATCGCCCGTGCTTTTGCAAAAGAGCTTCCGATTCTTATAATGGATGACTCCACTTCTGCCCTTGATATGGAAACAGAAAAGGAAATCCAGGAGAAGCTTCGTGAAGTTTCAGATATGACAAAAATTATTATTGCTCACAGGATTTCCTCCGTTAAGGATTCCGATGAAATCATAATTCTTGATGAGGGTCAGATTAAAGAACGGGGAACTCATGCTGAGCTGTTGGCACTAAAGGGGCTCTACTATGAAACCTATGTTTCACAGTATGGTGAGCCTGTCGAATTAAAGGAGGTGATATAAATGCCTGTTAATTCAATTAAGCAAGATGAAGAAGTCAGCACCGCCAAGAAGTCAGAAGTTATAAAAAGGCTTCTTAGCTATCTTCTGGAATATAAGTTAACAATTTTCTGGGTGTTTTTAATTATGGCCTACTGTACTGCCGTAAACCTCATCAACCCTCTCATTATCGAGTCGGCAGTTGATGACTGTATTACACCCAAAACTCCGGAAGCCCTTGCAGGGCTACCTAAACTCATAATAATATCACTGGTTTTGAATATTTTATGGGTAATATTTGTAAAAATAAGAACGACCGTAATGTCACGGGTAAGTAATGAAATAATCGCAAAAATCAGAGAACAGGCCTATGTTAATCTTCAAAAGCTTGATTTCAAATTCTTTGATTCAAGGCCCACGGGTAAAATTCTTTCAAGAATTATGGGTGATGTAAACTCTCTCAAAGAGGTATTAAGAAACTTCGTTCTTACACTCCTGCCCGACTTTGTAAGCGTAATTGCCGTTATGATTATTATGATAGTTAAGGACCAAAGGCTTGCATTGGCAGCCCTTACCGGTCTTCCTATAATGATTGTCGGTTTATTTGTCATTGAAACCCTGGCTCGTATAAGATGGCAGGTTGTTCGTAAAAAATCATCTAACGTTAACGCATTTCTTCATGAAAGCGTTGCAGGAACAAGAATCATAAAAACCTATACTGCAGAATCTGAAGTATTGGAAAACTTCGATGAGCTTATAGATGAACATAAGAAAAGCTTTATCAAGGCCGTAAAGGTTAATGATGCCTTTAACTCGGTTATAGAAATAGCTGAAGCCATTAGCGTGGTCTGCATGTACTATGTTGCCATAAAAGTTCTTCATATTAATGTAGATTCCCTTGGACTATTGATAGCATTTACCAGCTACTTAGCACTCTTCTGGAGCCCTATTGCTAATCTTGGTCGCTTTTACAATCAGATTATTACAAACCTTGCTGCTGCAGAACGTGTATTTGAAGTTATTGATTACGATCCCGCCATAAAAGACGGTGAAGATGTTACAGATATGCCCGAAATCACAGGACGTGTAAGATTCAACAATGTTGGTTTTTCATACGAAGATGGAGTAAAGGTATTAAACAACGTAAACTTTGATATCAAGCCCGGAGAAACAATTGCTCTTGTAGGACCTACCGGAGCAGGCAAAACAACAATTGTAAATCTAATCTCCCGTTTCTACGATGTTCAGGAAGGCAATGTATTGGTTGATGACAGTGATGTTAAAAAAGTATCAATCCACAGTCTCAGAGACCAGCTTGGTATCATGACTCAGGATAACTACCTGTTCACCGGGACAATTAAAGAAAACATTCGATACGGTAAGCTTGACGCTACCGATGAAGAGATCGAAAATGCATGCAAAATAGTAAATGCTCATGATTTCATTATGAAGCTTGAAAAGGGCTATGATACAGAGCTTACCGAACGAGGCGGTGGTTTAAGTGCCGGTCAGAAACAGTTGCTTGCTTTTGCCCGCACAATTATTTCAGACCCCAAGATTCTTATTCTTGATGAAGCAACCTCTTCCATTGACACCAAGAGTGAGCTTATGGTTCAGAAGGGAATCGAAGCAATACTAAAGGGTCGTACATCCTTTGTAATTGCCCATCGTCTATCAACAATAAGAAATGCCGATCGAATTTTTGTAATCGAAAACGGCGGTATTGCCGAAGAAGGCAATCACACTTCCTTAATGGAAAAAGACGGTATATACGCAGGCCTTATTAAGGCACAAATGTGTTAAAAAAATCCCCTGTGGAATTCCACAGGGGATATTTTTATCTCTTATTCTTCATAAGGTTTAATTGTAATAATCTTTCCGTTCTCATCATACTTAAGCTCAGTAAACTTAACATTTCTTCTGTGATTAATTCCGTTTGAAAGTTCACAGTCATGATAGAATAAATACCACTTGCCTTCGTATTCAACGATTGAATGATGGGTTGTCCATCCAAGAACGGGCTCCAAGATGCGGCCCTGATATGTGAAAGGTCCGTCAGGTGTATCAGCAGTTGCATATACTACATAGTGAGTTGTCCCTGTAGAATATGAAAGATAATACTTTCCGTTATATTTGTGCATCCAGGGACCTTCGAAATATCTTCTGTCCTCATCGCCTTCAAGAATGGGCTTGCCGTTCTCATCAAGAATCTCAAGATGCTTGGGAGTTGTCTTAAAGGAAACCATGTCATCGTTAAGTTCGGCAAACATAGGTCCGATTGCAGGACGGTTAGGATCAAGATCGCCGTTTAACTGACCGATTGAAGGATCGA
>JAZUJC010000180.1:0-4609 GCA_045642625.1 Lachnospiraceae bacterium | reverse complement strand
CGTTGTAATGGGCTCCATGAATCCTAAAGCCGGATGTGGCGGGTCCTTATTAAATATTCTTCAAATGGAATGTTTTAACCACCAGGCTCAGGTCACCCGCGGTATTCTCGAAGAAGGATGTTCAGCTTTGGTTACTAAATTTTTCAAAGAGCTTCGTATTAGAAATGTAATGGAAAAAGCAGCAAAAAAAGCCGACGAACAGACCGCCGAACAATAAATATTTTGAGGAATATTTGACAATTTCAATATAAATGTATATTATGAATAGCGCCGTGTTCCTTTTACACGGCTTGCATATCCAGTTCGGTCTCGCGCAATGGGAGCCCACGAACCGTGTCAGGTCGGGAACGAAGCAGCACTAAGAGGAATTTCTCATGTGCCGCGAGGGCGCCGGGTTGGCCCTGTGCAAGCTATGTAAGGGGAACACGTTTTTTATTTTATGAACGAATTACTTAGTCTCTATGAAAACTGCAAATTGTGTCCAAGACAATGTGGCATCAATCGCTTAAACGGCGAAACCGGTGTATGCGGTGTATCTTCGTCCCTTTTGGTATCCAGAGCCGCCCTGCATATGTGGGAAGAGCCCTGTATAAGCGGAACCAAAGGCTCAGGAACCGTTTTCTTTTCGGGCTGCAATATGCACTGTATTTTCTGTCAGAATCATGAAATATCGGGAAATCACCCGAAAAACTCCATCATTGGCAAAGAAGTCAGTATCGACCAATTAAGCGACCTTTTTCTTTCGCTTGAAGAAAAGGGAGCCAATAATATAAACCTTGTTACCCCCACTCACTATATTCCTTCTATCGCCACAGCTCTTAAAACAGCCAAAAATAATGGTCTGTCCATACCTGTAGTATACAACACAAGTGGTTATGAACTGGTTGAAGCCTTAGCCCTTTTATACGGTTTGGTGGATATTTACCTTCCCGACTTTAAATACTACCGGCCTGAAACCGCAAAGAATTTTTCTTTTGCCTCAAACTATACCGAAATCACTATGTCCGCCATTCGTGAAATGCTTAAACAGGCAGGCGAACCTGAATTTGATTCAAAGGGGATGATGAGGCGTGGCGTAATAGTAAGGCACCTTGTGTTGCCCGGTCATATCAATGAATCAAAACAGATAATTGAATGCCTTTACAATAACTTCAAAGACAGCATATATATTAGCCTTATGAATCAGTTTACCCCCATCGAAGCCAACCGGGCAATTTGCAGCAAATATCCCGAATTATTACGAACTGTTACAAAACGGGAATATGACAAGATTGTTTCTTTTGCCCTGGATTTAGGCATAAAAAACGGCTTCACCCAGGAGGGCAAAGCCGCATCAGAAAGCTTTATTCCGTCATTTAACAGTTACGAAGGACTCTGATTCCAAAGAAGGCCGGAATTTGATTAAATCCCGCTCCACTCAAAGACTCCGAACTACGATCACATCCCGCTCCATCCAAAGACTCCGGGCCATGCGCCGATAAGCCAGGCAATAACGTAAAGAATAAAAAGATGCACAGGATAAAAAGCATAGAATGAATACTTAATCTTAAGGCCTCTTTCTCCGTTATATCTATCCAAAAACAAAAGAATGCTCAGGGCCATAATTTCAATAGGATTTGATATAATCAACACCACGCAGGCTCCTGTCACGCAGGTAAAATTATTATTTCTAAGAGCGTAAGCCACTGCAATTGCAAGCACGCCGAAGCATGAATAGTCTGTTGACAGCAGGTTAGCGATATGCATAAGAACCACAAGCACCAGCAGGTCGGCGCACAGGCGATTGGTCATGGGGATTGACTGTGTTTTCTTTTGATACATAGTGATAAGGAACAAAAGAACAGTGAACACAAAAATACTTATTGCCAGTATAACAATCCACTCATATTCTCCTACCATGTTCCACTTACGGAATAATCCGTAAAATTTGCGAAATACTCCCTTGGCAAAAAGAAAGCCTGCCACAGCACAGGAAGAGAATGCCAGCAGCATTCCTGGAAATACTGCTATATTTTTGTCCTTAATCCAATGGGCAAACCACATAAACAGGAAGCCCAAAAGCAATGTAACATATACGCTCTGATAACCCGGGTTATACCATTTTCCATCATTGGCCAGGTCAAATGGAACCTCGGATATAACCGCAAACAGCAAAAGGCGCAAAGCATATTTTCCCTTATTGCTCGTGTGCTTAAAGCCCTCAACCATCAGGAAAATAAAGATAGGGAACGCTAAACGGCCGACACATCTAAGCAACGCGTCTATTATAGACACAGGCAGATACCAGGCAGGATGAGATATCCTGACCCCATCCATATAAATCGGAGCCCTGTCCATATATGGTTCCAATATTGTGGCTCCGATATGGTCCAATAACATCAAACCCATTGCTATTATTTTTAATGTACTTCCGGGAAAAGACTTTTTCCCCATTCCCGAATTACCGGAAACTATTGTGTTTTCCATGCTATGGTAAATCCTTCTTGTTATAATTTGCCGGTCTTAGCACACCGAGACTTTGTACCTTTACTCCGTAGTATCCAAATATTTAATATAATTTGATACCATCATGGCAATTTTGAATGTTAATGCATCATCGAAGTTACGAATATTCAATCCAGTGGATTTTTCCAGCTTTTCCAGACGATATACCAGGGTATTTCTGTGAATATATAGCTGCTCGGCAGTCTGTGTAACGTTCATGGTGTTTTCAAAAAACTTATTTATAATCTTTAAGTTCTCTTCATCAATATCGATTTCATTACCATCCACAAATATTTCTTCCAAAAACAATCTGCACAGATTCTCGGGGAGCTGGTAAATCAATCTTCCTATTCCAAGCTTGTTATAAGAGATAACACTTTGATCAACGTAGAAAATCTTGCCGACATCCAATGCCAGCTTGGCTTCTTTGTACGATTTTGATACATCCTTTATCTCATTTACAGGGGTACCAAAGGACACTCTTACCTTAAGCATAGCCTCAGTATTCATCAGATCCACAATGGACTTGCCGATTTCTATAAAATCCTCATAGGTGTCTTTAATATCAACCTGCTTTACCAGAATAATATTTCTCTCATCAACCGCAGTTACGTAATCTCCGTACTGATGGTTAAACATTCCTTTAAGTATTTCCATTGATGAATCGTCGTGCTTAATATCAGACTCAATAAGAAATACTACCCTTGTGGCGTTTACATCGATATGAAGCTTTCTTGCGCGATTATATATATCAACCAACAGAAGATTATCCAGTATCAGATTTTGGAAGAAATTGTTCCTGTCAAAGCGCTCCTTATAAGCCACGATTAAGGCCTGAAGCTGAGACACCGCAATTTTAGCCACCATATATACATCATCGGAATTGCCTTTTGCCAAAAGAATATACTGAAGCTCACTCTCATCGTATATCTTAAGTAAATGCGACCCCGAAACCACCTGAGAATCTGCAGGAGAGTCCAAAAAAGTAGCGATATATTTTTTTGTCTCATCATCTACCGTAAATGTAGATGCCACATTTATCATTTCGGTATCGTATACCGAAAAATCTATTTTTGTAATGGACTTTAACGAATCAATACTGGATTGAATTATATTTCCTGTAATCATATACAAATCCTTTCAGCTGTCGGCTGGCATAAGCAATCACCGCTGCAAAATTATCGACACAGATTATTTTACAGTATAACACGGATTTTAACAAAGCAATAAATTTAATGCTCCGGGTATTTGCATTGTAATGAACAATAAATTTTTCACCCCGGGAAATTGTATTGTGATGAATAATAAATTTTTCACCCCGAAAAATTATATTTTCATGAACAAAAAGCGTAGGCATTTCTGCCTACGCTTAATAATATCATATTCCACTTAAATCTAGTTGGTAATGATCTGCTCGGTTTCCTTATCGAATATGTGAATCTTTTCGATATCAAGAGCAAACTTAATTGCATCGCCGGGTCTTGAAGTAGTTCTGGAATCAACTCTTGCAGTGATAGGGAACTCATCAAGATCGAAGTATAAGAATACTTCAGCACCAAGTAATTCGTAAACCTTAACGGTTGATTCGAATACGCTGTCAGGTGAGTTAGCGATGAACATTTCTGAATCATATACATCTTCAGGACGGATACCGAAGGTAACAGTCTTTTCACCATAACCGCCATCGATAAGCTTCTTTGACTTAGCGGGAGGAAGAGGAATCTCTCTACCACCAACACATAACTTAGCTACATCATTTTTTACCTTAACTACAGCGTCAAGGAAGTTCATCTGAGGTGATCCCATGAAACCTGCAACGAAGAGGTTCTGGGGCTTCTCATAAAGGTTCTGAGGTGTATCAACCTGCTGGATAACACCATCCTTCATAACTACGATACGGGTACCAAGTGTCATAGCTTCTGTCTGGTCGTGTGTAACGTAGATGATGGTGGTACCTAATCTCTGGTGTAACTTAGCGATCTCAATACGCATCTGTACACGGAGCTTAGCATCAAGGTTTGAAAGAGGTTCGTCCATAAGGAATACCTTAGGGTTACGAACGATAGCACGTCCCATAGCAACACGCTGTCTCTGACCACCGGAAAGAGCCTTGGGCTTACGATCA
>JAZUJC010000179.1:0-10654 GCA_045642625.1 Lachnospiraceae bacterium | reverse complement strand
CTAAGGTGGACTTTTCGAAGACGGTAACGATTGCCTTTGATATTTATCAAAGCGAATTTGCAACATATTCAAACGGGAACGGTGCGGATGGTGTCGCTGTATCATTTTCGGGTGAGGACCGAACCGGCACATTGGCTGCCGGAGGGTATTTAGGATATACCGGTGATTTCGGAGTTGAGTTTGACCTGGTGGAAAATAATGACGAAGAGGCCTACAACGGAGAGGATTTTGCCGAAGATCATATAAGCATTCTGGGTGATTCCGTATGGCATCATTTGGCAGTAACTGAGCCCATGGAATTGCTTGAGGCCGCCTGGCATCATGTGGAATTGACTTTGGAAGGAGATTTATTAAAGGTCAAATTTGATGATGCGGATATTTTGGAAGCGGTAGTTCCGAGAATCGGTGACGAGCTGTACGTTACTTTTACCGGTGCCACAGGAGATTACAGATGTTATCAGTCGATAGCCAATATTACTGTTGATGGCACTTTAATTAAAATTGTTGATACCAGAGCTACAGACATTAATGTCATAACCTCTTTGGAAAACGAAGATTTATTCAAAGATGTGCAGGATTCAGATGAGCCTATTAATGGCGGTGATTCTTCGGGAATCGGTGATGGCAGTACAAACGGTTCTGACTCTAACGGTAACGGAGGAATCGGCAACAACAGCACTACGGGTGATTCGCTCTCCGGTGAAGCGGATGTTCAATATGCAGATTGTGGGACCTGCAGCGGAACCGGTATTATATGCCCCGGTTCGGTAGCTGCCGACGATCCTGAAGGCTGTCACGGAAAAGTAATGGTAAAGTGCAAAGCATGCAATAATACGGGCTATGAGCCCGGTGGTAAGCTATGTAGCTGGTGTAAGGGCACCCTGGAACATTTGTGTCCTTCTTTTGAATATCACAGGGAATGTGATGTATGTGGCGGAACAGGAAAGATTATTGTGCCTTAGGAGGAAATATGGATAATTACGAAGAATATGAAGTATTTACAGTGACCACTTCAGAGGGAAAAGAAGTGGAAATGGCGGTAGTTGACGAGTTTGAAGTTGACGAGGCCGAGTATGTTGTGGCTGCTTTAGTGGAGGGTGACACCATAAATGAAGACGGCGTTTTTGTTTACAAAGTAGTAACCAGAGAGCCGGAACTTGAAGTGGCTAAAATTACCGATGCCGAAGAGTATGCAAGAGTTACTGATGCATATTCGGAAATGTTGTAGTAGAATATTAACAGCGCAGTTAATGTGAGGGGATATTATTTTAAGAAAGGGATTAACAATGGAAAAATCCAAAGTATATTATACCGATTTCAGAACCGGAATCGGCGTGGGATTACCCGAAAAATTAAAGAAACTCTGCCGTAAAGCAGGGATTATGGAAATGGACATGGACAATAAATTCGTGGCCATTAAGATTCATTTTGGCGAGCTTGGAAATATTGCATACCTTCGCCCGAACTACGCCAAGGCTGTAGCCGATCTTGTAAAAGAAGCAGGCGGTATGCCTTTCTTAACAGATTGTAATACTCTATATCCCGGCTCACGTAAGAATGCCCTGGAGCATCTTAGCTGTGCCCAGGAAAACGGCTTTAACGAAACAACTACCGGTTGTCATATTATTATTGCTGACGGTCTTAGAGGAACCGACGATGTTATTGTTCCGATTGAAGGCGGTGAGTACTGTAAGGAGGCCTACATCGGCCGTGCAGTAATGGATGCGGATGTATTTATTTCATTAAACCATTTTAAAGGACATGAATGTACCGGTTTTGGCGGTGCATTGAAGAATATCGGTATGGGTTGCGGAAGCCGTGCCGGAAAGATGCATCAGCACAATCAGGGCAAGCCCGTTGTTAACCCTGATCTTTGTAAAAACTGTAAGCGTTGCTCCAAGGAATGTGGTTCGGATGCTATCAGCTATGAATCAGGAAAGGCAGTAATTAATACTGATATTTGTAAGGGCTGCGGACGCTGTCTCGGTTCCTGTGCTTTTGATGCAATTTACAATCCTAACGGTAATGCCAATGAAATTCTGGGCTGCAAGATTGCAGAATATTCAAAGGCTGTTATTGACGGAAGGCCCAATTTCCACATCAGCCTGATTGTTGATGTTTCACCTAACTGCGACTGCCATTCCGAGAACGATGCTCCTATTATTCCCAACATTGGTATGTTTGCAAGCTTTGACCCGGTGGCTTTGGACCAGGCCTGCGTTGATGCCTGCCTTAAGGCAACTCCAATGCCTAATTCACAGCTTTCCGATAACCTTCAGAAGATTAACTGGAAAAAGAATAATGACAACATTCTTGACTCCAATCCCAACGTAAGGTACAAGGAAACTCTTGAACACGCTGAAAAGCTTGGCATCGGTACAAGAGACTACGAGCTTATTAAAATGTAATAGTTTACGGCCCCGGTACTCCCGGGGCTGTTTTTTATTCTTGACATTGGGAAAATAATGATATAATCTACAGTAAAGTTTTGAAAGGAGCTATAGTCGGATGAGGTATTAATTTGCTTTTGAGAACATGAAACGGTTGTTATTTCTGCATTATTATTTGATGCAGTTTGTTTTGTGTCGTCAAAGGTAGGTTATGACTCATCTCATGGCTTCTTTTTTGTTGCAAAAAAAGCAAATAATCCGGCGATTTATTTCCGCAAAATGCATATTGGGAAATAATTCACCGGCGCATTTGCATTAAATGCATATTTTTGAACATTCATGAGGTTTGAGACTTATTGTGCCACTTTTGACGATGTTAAGGAGTGTGATGTGTATGGCACAAATAAATGTTTCAAACCTCACTTTTGGTTATGAGGACAGTTTTGACAATATATTTGAAAATGTTTCTTTTTCCGTTGATACGGACTGGAAGCTGGGCTTCATAGGGAGAAATGGGAAGGGAAAGACTACATTTTCAAGGCTCTTACTGGGCGGATACGAATATGAAGGGGCAATTTCCACCTCGGGAGTAGTATTTGATTATTTCCCTTATGAAGTGGAAGCCGGAGAAAACCGTATGGCAGCCGAACTGGTTGATATATGGAAAAGCGGCTGTGAACAGTGGCGCGTGATTATGGAGCTTAGTCTTATGGAAGTTGATGCCGAGGTTTTATACAGGCCCTTCTCCTCCCTCAGCCACGGAGAACGCACCAAAGTTATGCTGGCGGTACTTTTTTCAGGGGAGAATGATTTCCTGATTATCGACGAGCCCACCAATCACCTGGATTTTGAGGCCAGGGAGACGGTAAAAAAATATCTGGCGGGCAAATCGGGCTTTATTTTGATTTCTCATGACAGAGATTTGCTGGATGCGGTAATTGACCATGTGCTGGTGCTAAACAGAAAATCGATTGAAGTACAAACCGGTAATATCAGTTCATGGTGGGATAATAAGCAAAAGAAAGATGCTTTTGAACTTGCTGAGAATGAGAAACATTTAAGAGAAATAGCATCACTAAAAAGAGCTGCGGACAGAGTTTCAAGATGGGCAGAAAAGAGTGAAAACAGCAAAATAGGCTACGATCCTATAAAGGAACATGACAGAAGCTTATCCACGAGATCTTATATCGGCGCCAAAACCAAGAAAATGGAGGCCAGGGTCAATTCTTTTGAAAAACGTATTGAACGTGAAATTGAGGAAAAAGAAAGTCTGTTAACGGATATTGAATCTACGATTGATTTAAAACTGTTTCCCATGAAATATCATAAGGAAACATATGTAAGCGGCAAGGATATTTCTTTTGCCTACAATGATGACCGGCCGATACTTAATAACTTCAGTTTTGAAATTAAAGCGGGAGAGCGGGTTTTCCTGCACGGAGCCAATGGCTGCGGGAAAAGTACTTTGATTAAGCTGATACTTAAAGAAAATGGTTTGGTTGACATAAATCTTCCGGAGCATTCGGGAGAACTGCACGTGGGAGCAGGACTGGTTATATCTTATATTAATCAGGACACTTCATTTTTGAGGGGGAGTATAAAAGAATACTGTTCGGCCCGGGGACTTGAGGAAAGCCTGTTACTTGCAATACTGAGGCAGCTGGACATGGACAGGGTTCAGTTTGTAAAGCCTATGGAAAATTATTCGGAGGGACAAAAGAAAAAGGTACTGATAGCTTCAAGCCTGCTTACAAGTGCTCATCTGTACATATGGGATGAGCCTCTAAACTATATTGATGTGTTCTCAAGAATGCAGATAGAGAAGCTTATAATGCAGTTTAAGCCCACAATGCTGGTGGTTGATCACGATTTAACATTTAGGGAAAAAGTGGCTACAAGAGTAATCAAAATGGATAAGGATAAATAACAAAATCCGTTAAGAAATTGTTTCAAAAAGATAGTATAATGGGAGTAATTATACGTGTAGCCCTATACCTTCTTTCAAAATTACGCGTAATTTTTGAAGTGTGCGGGTTCAACAATTTTGTAAAGGGATTCAATATGGAAAAATTGGATATAATTGTATGCTCCTGGGGGGCAGTACTCTTTATACTGGCTTTATTTCTGATTATTAAATTTAAAAAGAAACTGATACCGTTTCTTTCGCTTTTGGTGGCAGTAGTATCGGTTTCTTTTTACTTTGTGTATAAGGTTGATGTTCAGTTTAACTCACTGGTGCTGGAACTGGGTGATTCACTTTCTGAAGATCCTTTGGACTATTTGTCAGGTGTGGAGTTCGCAAAGCAGCAAAGCTCGGTTGACATAACTGATGTTAATCGAATGAAAGTCGGAGAATATGAGGTTTACATAAAGCATGCCTGGCAGGTGTTTGCCGTTGATGTTACGGTTGTGGATACCACCACACCTGATTTGGAAGTAAAAACCGGCGATATTTATTTGCTCAGGGGGCAGGATTACGGCCTTGATGAATTCTATATTTCTTCTTTTGATTTAAGCGGAGATGTTTCCGTAGGGCTTGATATTAAGACACAAAAGCAGCTGACTGACTATGTTTGCTACAGCGAGTGCGGCGAAAAGTCTTTCGAGGTTGTGGCTGAGGATATTAACGGCAATGTTACCAGAAAAACAGTAAAGGTAATTGTTGACGATCCTCCTAAGTTTTCAGATTTGCCCGACTACTATGTGGCGACAAATCAGGACGTGGATTATCTTGAAAAAATACAGGCCTACGATGATGTAGACGGAGATGTGACCGGAGATATATCGGTTGACATAACAAAGCTTAAGCCGGATGTTCAGGGTGATTATGTAATTGAATATACGGTAACTGACAGTTATGGGCTTACCGCTTCTTTGGAAAAAACTATCCACATTTATGAGCCTAATGAGCTTCAGAATCTGATTGCCTACCATGAGATTAATTTTAACGATGATTATATTGTTGGTGCATTAAATGCCAGAGATGCAGGATTATTTCCCGGCAATACAATTGATGAGACTCTTGATATTTTGGGTCCCTGCTTTGTAAGAATTAGATATGACTACAGTAACGGCGGATGGCTTTACGGCAGCGGATATATTGTGGAATTTACCGATGATGCGGTAGTTTTTGCGACCTGCGGACATGTAGTTAAAGATTTCAATAATATGGATATATATTTCCATGATGGATCTAAGATTCAGGCCGATGTTATAGGTCATAATGGCAGTAAAGGCCAGACAGACGTTGCGTTCCTGGAGATAACCTACGACAAGATTCCGGAAAATCTTTTGTCTACTCTGATGACGGTACATATTGATGAGGCGTATTATGACTCACTTCCCGCCAGTGACAGGAACTTAAGCATTGGCTATCGTGCCGATGATGAGAAGGGTGAGGTTTGGAGACAAAGAAACGGTTATTATGCGCAAAAGTATTGCCTGATGCCCGGCTATGAAAACTGGGGATATTTAACCGAGTCAACTGCACCTCAGTATCCCGGTACTTCGGGATCGGCTATTGTAACTGCGGAAGGATATCTGGTAGCAATGGTTTCCTGTACCTATCGATATGATGATGGTTCGGGTTTTCGTGAACACAGCTACGGAACAGCTCTTTGCGATATTTTGACTGCATACAGAAATATATACGGAAGAGAATTATATACTCACGTTCCCGTTGCAAAATAAAGATATTAAGTAGCGGATAATAATGCTAAAAAAATTATGCAGTTTATGCGCTGTTTAGGGTATAATTATATATATTTGTAAGACAGGATATGAGAATGGGAAAGATAAAAGTATTACTTTGGGATATAGACGGGACAGTGCTTAATTTCCTTGCTGCAGAAAGGGCGGCAATCCGTACCGGATTCTCACGCCTTGGCATGGGGCAGTGTACGGATGAAATGCTTGCCGATTATTCACAAATAAATGTGGGTTACTGGAAGCGCCTTGAACTTGGAGAAATGACCAAACCTGAGATTCTGGTGGCAAGGTTTCGGGATTTTTTTGAAAAATACGGTTTGGATGTGGGGCTTGCGGAAACCTTTAACAAAAACTATCAGGTAGATCTTGGAGATACGGTCTGCTTTAATGACAATTCGTTTGAGTTATTAAATGCACTGAGTTCGAAATACCATCAGTATGCGGTTACAAACGGAACCGCAGTCGCACAGCACAAAAAACTGTCTGCATCGGGGCTGGATAATGTATTGTCACGGGCGTATATTTCCGACGAAATTGGTGTAGAAAAGCCTAATCGGGAATTCTTTGATTTTGTTATTTCAGATATTGAAAAAGAATTGGGTACATTGGAAAAGGACGAGATTATGATAATAGGCGACTCGTTGTCCAGCGATATTACCGGCGGCAATAATGCGGGAATAGTTACCTGCTGGTATAATCCCGAAAAGCGCAGCTGCAAGCGGGATGTTAATATTGATTATGAGTTGTCCGATTTAAATGATATATTTAAGATTTTGTGAGTTATGTAAACTATATTAGGGGAGATTTTGGGGATGAAGTATAATATAGACTTTTCAATAGCGGGCCTTGCGATGCTTGCTATTGTATATTTGTTTCTTCGTGTTCATTATAAGCGGGATAATTCTACAGCAAGACAGGCCGGAACCGTGGTTATTTGTGTTTTCCTTGCTGACCTGTTTGATATTATAACCGCAGTAACCATATCTTATCCCCATCTTGTTCCGGTCTGGGGCAATTATCTCTTAAATATTATTTTCTATGAATTGGAAGTAGTTTGTGCAGCTCTTTTGCCTTTGTATATAAAGGCGGTTCTTGGTGAAGAAAACGAAAAAATGAGACCGATAGAGTGGGTTAACAGAATTCTGTTTATTGCCTACTCTGTACTGGTTATTAGCTCACCGCTTACTCACGGCCTGTTCTATTTTGACGGTAACGGGGAGTATTTTTTGGGATTCGTTCATATCATTGAGTATCTTATTCCTCTGTATTACACATTATATGCCTTTGGAAGGCTTATAATACGTCGAAAGACATTTACCAGATTTCAGTTCACATCAATTGTTGTATTCATTTTTTCCATAGATGGCGCAGCATTGATGGCACATTTTGTAAATGATAATTTGCTGTTTTTCTATTTTGTGGTAAGTATTGCTGCATTTATCCTTGTTATGAGTATAGAAACCCCGGATTACAGGAAGCTTCAGATTGCCTTAAAGGAGCTTGAGGAAAACAGAAAGAGTCTGGAAATAGCCCATGAGCGGGAAGAGGATATGAACCGTACCATTCATGAAATGACTAAGTCTGCTTCCTGGATTCTTTATCTTGATAAAGATTACAATATTGTAAACGGTGACTGGAGCAATGAGTTTTTCTGGATGCTTGGTTATGACAGGGAGACTATAGGTGACCTTCTTTATACTCTTTGGCAGGATTCGCTCCACCCTGATGATGCCGAACGAGTATTGTCAGAATTCAATGCGGGGCTTAACGGCAGTACCTTTATGGAGGCATACCGTTTAAGAAACAAGAATGGTGAGTACCGCTGGTATAAGGGAAGCGGTGAAGTTAAAAAGGATATTGTCGGTGACGGTTATGTATATCGAGGCGTTATCCGTGATGTAAATGATGAGGTGCTGAAAGAAGAACTGCTGGAGAGAGCAGAGGCAGCAGACCGTGCAAAAACAGACTTCCTGGCAAACATGTCTCATGAAATAAGAACGCCTATCAACGCAGTTCTCGGTATGAATGAGCTTATTTCCCGTGAAAGTACGGAGGCCAATATTTTGAATTATTCGGCCAATGTTGCGGAATCAGGTCAGGCCCTTTTGTCTTTGATAAACGATATTTTGGATTTTTCGAAAATCGAAGCCGGAAGAATGGAACTGGCTCCTGCCGAATATACCACACAGAGCCTGCTTACCGAGGTTTACAACATGATTAAAATCAGGTGCCTCGATAAAAACCTTAAGCTTATTGTGAATAATAACAATGATATTCCTCAGAAACTTTTTGGTGATGAGGTGCGTATAAGGCAGATTCTGATTAACCTTCTTACTAATGCTGTTAAGTATACAGATGAGGGAAGTGTTACTCTGTCGGCTGACTTTGAAAAAGTATCTGATGACTCTGTCAATCTGATATTTAAGGTTACTGATACCGGTATAGGTATAAAAGAAGCAGATCAGGAGGTTCTGTTCGATTCATTTAAGCGAATCGATCTTGAACACAATCGAAAGAGAGAGGGTACCGGTCTTGGACTCAGTATCACTAAATCCTTTACAGAACTGATGGGTGGTACTATTTCTGTAAACAGTGTATATGGCCAGGGCTCAACCTTTACAGCTGTTATTCCTCAGAAGGTTGTGGACAGCGGGGCTATGGGCGAGTTTAAAGGCGATCAGGTACAGAAAAAGAAAAAATATGAGGCTTCCTTTGAGGCTCCCGATGCGGTGGTGCTGGCTGTAGATGATGTGGCTACCAACCTGATGGTAATGAAGGGCCTGTTAAAACAGACTGCCGTTAAGATTGATACGGTAAGCTCCGGTGCAGACTGTCTTGAAAAAATTAAGGAAACACGATATGACATTATTTTCCTTGATCATATGATGCCGGGAATGGATGGTGTTGAAACATTGAAAGCAATGAATGCCTCCGAGCATGTTAATAAAGAAACACCGATTGTTATGTTAACTGCCAATGCTATTCTGGGTGTAAGGGAAGAATATATCAGTATGGGCTTTACCGATTATTTGTCAAAGCCTATAAGAGCGGAAGAACTTGAAAATATGATGATTAAGTACCTGGCACCGGAAAAGGTTGTAATAAAGAAGCACGATTAAATAATTACTTTATAAAATAGAGTACGAAAGTACTAACAAATTTGTAACATTTGCTTGCATCGATATATGAATCATGATATATTGTGCTAAAGTAAATGAGGGGCAATGTCGAGATATATATTAAATCGGAGGTAATAGATATGAAAAAGACTTGGTCAAATCCTGTTATTGATGCATTAGAGTTAAATGCAACCGCTTTTGGTGGTGTTAAAACAAATCCCGGTGAGACATGTCCTTTATGTGGAAAGACTTGGACCGGTGTTTCCGGACAGAGCGGACACAAGGGATGGTGCCCTAATGGTACCGGCTCAGAGGGACCTGAAGGAGATTTGTCATAATATCCACGCGTGTAGCGCTATGACAGTGAGTCAATATAATTGGCAAAAGCAGTCGTTGTTCAGAAATGGGCAACGACTTTTTTTGTGGGAATTTATGCCTGCTTTTTTGAAAATTCTCGGTTACTTATTGGGATTGTTGAAATAAAAAATGTTAATTCATCACAAATAAAATAGTGTATAATAAATTTATCTTTGTTTTATTATGTTTTATGTGAGGAACAAATATGAAAATTAAAAAGAGATTAGTGGTATTACTGATTTATATTTTGATACTTGCTGCCGCCATAGGTGGCGGAATGCTGGGCGGCTTGTTCGACTCAGTAGGTACGCTTTTTGGCGATGTGAATTTAAAGGTTACCGCCCTGATAAAAGTGCTGGTAATGGCCTGTATCGTATTGGTGGTACAGAATATTGTTATAATGGTGCTGAATTTGTTTCATTTTAAGAGAAACCGTTCAAATACCATATTAACAATCGTAATCAGTATGGTCAGATACACTGCTATTCTTATTATTATATGCTGGGGACTTACCCTTGTTGGTGTTAACGTAGAGACAATAGTTGCCAGTGTTGGACTCATTGCTTTGGTTATAGGCTTTGGAGCGGAGAGTCTTATCGCAGATGTTATTACCGGCCTGTTTATGCTCTTTGAAAATCAGTACAATGTCGGTGATATCGTTGAAGTTGACGGGTTTAGAGGAAGCGTAACCAATATCGGTATTCGTACAACAGCACTTACGGATGTTGGTGGCAACGTAAAGATAATTAATAATTCAAATATGAAGGATATTCTTAACCGTTCCAATAAGGCTTCAAAGGCTGTTGCCGAGATAGGCATACCCTATGAAACTGATATTGAGGAATTTGAAAAAGAAATACCCGGAATAATGAAAAATATATATGACAAGCATATAGCCGTAATGAAGGATGTTCCAGTGTATTTGGGAATTTCCGAACTGGCTGCTTCGTCGGTTATTATGAAGTTTTGCGTTGAGGTTGATGAATCGGATATTTACTCGGTTCAGCGTATTATGAACAGGGAACTGCTGGTTGAGTTTAGAAAGGCCGGTGTGGTAGTTCCTTTCCCTCAGCTGGATGT
>JAZUJC010000178.1:0-4121 GCA_045642625.1 Lachnospiraceae bacterium | reverse complement strand
TCGGGAAGGATTGCACTGTCATACAGACAGGCCGGGGAGTCTATATATCGATTTAAATATATGAACCGGACCGAATATGCTTCCTTTTACGCAGAGGCAATGGCACATTGCATGTCACGGTGGTTTGAGGCTGTTAAGCCGGACGGTTTGATACCGGTGCCCCTTCATAAAAACCGACAAAAAAAGCGTGGATACAATCAGTCGGAGCTGCTGGCCCGGGAATTGTCCAAAAGAATTAAGGTGCCGGTATACAGTGATGTAATATTAAGAAAAAAAGACACAATTCCTCAGAAAAAATGCGATAAAAATCAACGTATTATTAATATGAAAAAGGCTTTTATTGTAGGGGAAAATGTTGTAAAATTAGAGAAAGTTGTCATAATTGACGACATTTTTACCACCGGGAGTACAATTGATTCGATGGCCAAAGAGCTAAAGGCCGCCGGTGTAAAGAAAATATATTTTGCAACCATATCGGCTGCAAATACTTAGTAATGTGAGGACTGAAAATGAACGTTAGAAATTGTAGAAAATGTGGTTCACTTTTTAACTATGTGACAGGCACTGTTATTTGTCCCAAATGCCGTGATGAGATGGAGGCTAAGTTTAAAGAGGTTAAAACC
This sequence comes from Lachnospiraceae bacterium, assembly GCA_045642625.1. Lineage (GTDB taxonomy): Bacteria > Bacillota > Clostridia > Lachnospirales > Lachnospiraceae > UBA1258. The sequence continues at coordinate 3,498 of JAZUJC010000178.1, read as the reverse complement.
TATATCCAGTCACATCCCGGTGCAGGCATTCAGGAAACTTCAAGAGAATGCGAAGTTGAAGTTAACCAGATTCAGCAGTGGATTAGAGAAGAAAGGCTTGAGTTTGCCAGCGATTCAATGGTAACTCTCAACTGTGAATCCTGTGGATCTCCTATCAGATCCGGCAGGTTCTGCGATAACTGTAAGAACTCTCTCGCTAACGGACTCAGACAGGCTGTTCAGAGACCTCAGACTGCTCCCGTAGCTCAGAAAAAGGATAAAGGCGACTCACCTAAGATGCGCTTTTTGGGTTAAGAAATGTTAAACGAAAAAAGAATTAAGCTTATGACTCGCATGGCTTCCTACGAGCAGAATGAAGGAAAGAAAAACAGTTCTGTTGCCAGGCATTTCAGAAGTGATTATGTGAGTTTACAGGTAATTAAGGCTATCATATGTGCTTCCCTTGCATATATGATAGTTTTTGGTGCGTATATTTATTATGATTTTGAAAACTTTATGGCAAATATCTACAAGATGGATTTGTGGGATTTTGCAGCCAAGGTTTTGAAGTATTATGTCATTTTTACGGTGGCATATTGCGTATTGGTATATATAGTTTTTTCAATCAAGTACGGTAAGGCGAAAAAGAGCCTTAAACGCTATTTTAATAATCTTAAACTGTTGAACGCACTTTACAACAAAGAAGACAATGAGGAGGATTTGGGTGAAACTAAGGTTTTCAGTAACCCTGATGGTTTTGAAACCTTAGAGATTAAACTTCCCAATAACCTGAATGGATAGTTTATTAAAGATAAAAGTATCAATTAAAAAGTTTGTGGGTAAAAACGATGCTTTCATCGTTCCTATAGTTAAGTTTTTGCTTACTTTCCTTGCACTTTTCAGGATTAACAGTAAGCTTGGCTTTATGGGAAGGATCAGCAGTCTGCCGATTACCGTGATTGTGGCTCTTGCAGGTTCATTCCTGCCGCTGAATCTTACAATTGTAATTTTAGGTTTGATTGTGGTAGCCCATGTATATGCGTTATCACTGGAAGCGGCAATTGTTGTACTGGTTTTGTTCCTTGTCATGTTTCTTCTGTATTTCAGATTTGCAGCCAAGGACTCTTATGCAGGAATTCTTACTCCATTAGCTTTTGTGTTTAAAATGCCCTATGTAATGCCGGTTTCAATGGGTCTTGTGGGTGATCCCACATCGATGGTAGCTGTGGGAAGCGGTGTTATCACTTACCAGCTTCTTCATTATATTTCCGTAAATGCAGATACCATTACCAATACTGTGGCGGAAACAAAGGTTGGACAGTTCAGAGCCATTATTGATGCTCTTTTAGGTAACAGAACAATGTTCGCATTGGTTGTATCCTATGCAGTAACTGTTTTGGTTGTATATTTTATAAGACGCCTCCCTATTAAGTATTGCTGGTCAATTGCCATCGGTGCAGGTGAACTGGTTATGCTTATTGTAACCATGATTGCTTCAAAGGTTTTGGGCGGTGATATTAGTTTTGTCGAATTATTCCTTGGAATTTTAATTTCCGCCATCGTAAACTTAATACTTCAGTATTTTCTTTTTGATCTTAACTACAACAGGGTTGAAAAGGTGCAGTTTGAAGACGATGAATATTATTACTATGTAAAGGCTGTTCCCAAGAATGAGATTGTGGAATATGAGCCTGAAAAGAAACAGGTAAAGAAGAAGCCTGTTCCCAGAAACAGAAGACCTGCTCCTGCAAGGCCTGCCCGCCCTGCTCAGAGACCTGCCGCTCAAAGGCCGGATTCTCGTGAAGCAAGACCGACGGCAGAACGTCCTGTAAGGCCGGATGTGCTGGTTCAGGGAAGGTCAACACAGACAAGGACCGTTGCACAGCCGAGACCTGTAGCAGGTCAGCGTCCTGTCACTCCTTCAGATCCACGTACTCAGGCAGAGCGTACCGCTGCTGCAATGAACAGAGCAAATAACAACAATTAGTTTATAGAAATTGGAACTATTAACCATGGCAAACATAATTGAATTTTTTAGATCTAACCTTGGAAAATTTAATATGCCCGAAGTAAACTGGACCGATGTGTTTGAAATAGCAGTCATCGCCTTTCTGGTTTATGAGATTTTGCTTTGGATTAAGAATTCCAAGGCCTGGTCACTCCTTAAGGGAATTATTGTAATTCTCCTGTTCCTGCTTATGGCAGAGGTGTTTGAAATGAACACCATTCTATGGATTGCCAACAGACTGTTTACTATCGCTGCCACGGTTCTGGTGGTGGTATTTCAGCCTGAACTTCGCCGTGCTCTGGAGCTTCTTGGTAAGAAGGCCAATTTCGGCGAGTTTAACCTGTTTGACCAGGGACACAATGAGGGTGGAAGGTTTTCGGATAACACGCTTAATGAGATTATGCGCGGATGTACGGAAATGGCCAAGGTGAGAACCGGTGCCCTTATTGTTATTGAGCAAAACAATACTATGCCGGATATTGAAAGAACCGGTATTAAAGTTGATGCGCTGGTTACAAGTCAGCTGCTTATTAATATTTTTGAACATAATACTCCTCTCCACGATGGAGCTGTACTGATAAAAGGAGACAGGGTTACCTATGCAACCTGTTATCTTCCTTTGTCGGACAATCTTTCACTCAGCAAGGAGTTGGGAACCCGTCACAGAGCAGGTGTGGGTATTTCGGAAGTAAGCGATTCACTCACGGTTATTGTTTCTGAGGAAACCGGTCGTATCAGCCTTGCCTATGAAGGAAAGCTTGAAAGAAACGTTGATCAGGATAAGTTTAAGCAGATGCTTCAGATGATTCAAAATAAACCTGAACCTGACAAGAAGCGTGCCCGTTTCAAGGGCAAGCAGGGAAGGAGGAAGGCATGAGCAAAGAAAAATTTAAAGAGCGCCTTATCCACCTGTTTACAAAGAATATAGGATTAAAACTGGTATCTATTTTTGCTGCGGTACTTTTGTGGTTTGTGGTTATCAACATAACGGATCCTGTAATATCGAGCCAGATCAGAAATGTACCGGTAACAATAATAAACCAGGATGTTATTTCATCTTCAGGAAAAACCCTGGAAATACTTAATAAAACCGATGTTGTTTCCAATGTTATTATTAAGGCTCCTCGTTCTGTTATGAGAGAGCTTGACGGTTCGGTGGACACAATCAGGGCAGTTGCCGATATGCGTTTTCTTTCATCCGACGAAACTACTGTGCCTATAAGCTTTAGTGCTACCAAGTACTCTGATAAAATAGAGACCATAAGCCCTTCCTCGGACAAGATGGAAGTAAAGATAGAAGATAAGAAGACTATTCAGTTACCTATTTCTGCTACTACTTCAGGAGAAATTGAGTCCGGTTATATTATCGGTAAGGTTACTCAGGCGCAAAACCAGGTAAGAGTCAGTGGCCCGGCTTCGATTGTATCAACAATCAGTAAGGCCTCTGTTGATGTACAGGTAACAGGATTTAAAGAAACAATTTCCACTTCCGCCGATATTACATTGTATGA
>JAZUJC010000177.1:0-7151 GCA_045642625.1 Lachnospiraceae bacterium | reverse complement strand
CTTCTTCGGTCTCTTCAGCAGCAATAACTGCATCGATATCAACGCTTGCTACTTCAGCATCATCTTCAGCTGCTTCTTCTTTAACTTCGGGAGCATACATAGCCTTAACTGAGATGCTTACTCTCTTTTCATCAATATTGAAGTCAACAACCTTAGCTGTAACTTCATCGCCTACCTTTAATACATCAGAAGGCTTATTGATGTGGTCCTTTGAAATCTGTGAAACATGAAGCAATGCATCAATGCCGCTTTCAAGCTCAACAAAAGCACCGAAATCAGTCATTCTCATAACCTTACCGGTTACTTCGGTACCAACTGCATACTTTTCTTCAGCTCCAACCCAGGGATTGGTATCATTAAACTTAAGACTTAATGCAATCTTGTTTTCATTAATCTCTTTAACAAGAACTGTAAGCTTATCGCCGGCCTTGTAATTCTTCTTGGGATTTTCAACATGTCCCCAGCTCATTTCTGAGATGTGGAGTAATCCGTCCATACCGCCTAAATCAACGAATACACCGAAATCGGTAACATTCTTAACGGTTCCTTCAACTACATCGCCTTCCTTAATGGTAGCGAGTAACTTCTTCTGAGCTTCTTCCTTGCGTGCAACAAGGATAATCTTGCGGTTACCGATGAAGCGACGCTTCTTGGGATTGTACTCTGAAACGATAAATTCGATGTCCTGACCAAGGTACTTTGAAAGATCTCTTTCAAAGCTGTCAGAAACAAGGCTTGCAGGAATAAATACTCTAACCTCTTCAACTACAACACAAACACCGCCGTCAAGAACCTGAGAAACCTTAGCTGTAAGGATTTCCTGATTTTCAAATGCTTCTTCAAGTCTCTTTGAACCTCTGTCTGCTGCAAGTCTCTTATAAGTAAGAAGAACCTGTCCTTCACCATCGTTAACCTTAATAATCTTAACTTCCATGGTGTCGCCAACCTTAATGGCGCTTGTTAAATCTACACTGGGATCATTTGTATATTCATTCTTGGTAAGAACACCATCGGACTTATAGCCAATGTTTAAGATAGCCTCACCAGGCTTAACATCGATAACAGTACCCTCAACAACCTCTCCCGTACGTATAGTCTTAAATGATGCATCAAGCATCTGTTCAAAAGTCATATCTGACATAATTTTGAACCTCCTCAATAATATATCTCGGGGTGGATGCCCCGGCTGTTATACCTATAAGACCGTCTTGCGGTAAATTCACACCCCTCAAATCCTCAACAGTCTGTATAAAGTATGTATTAGCACAACCCTTACTACAAATTTCGTAGAGCTTTTTACTGTTGGAACTTTTGGGATCTCCGATAACCAGCATAACGGCCGATTGCGAAGATAACTCTTCGGCTTCGCTCTGACGTACCCTCGTAGCGTCACAAATTGTGTTCATAACATTGATATTGTAACTGTTTTCGTTGAAAATATCAAGGAATTCTTGAAATTTCTTGCGGTTGAAGGTAGTCTGAGAAACAATACATATTTTTTCATCACCGCTATTCGGCTTAAAGGCTCTTACCTGCTCTTCTGTTTCAATTACAGTGGCGGGAGTCTGACTCCAGCCCACTATCCCTATTACCTCGGGATGAACCGGATTTCCTATAACAACGATTCTTTCGCCAAGAGCACTACGCTCCGAAACTATCCTGTGAATTCTTTTTACAAAAGGACAGGTGGCATCAAACACCTCATTACCGGTTGCAAGCAGGCCCTCATAAACCGCCTTTGCAACCCCATGAGATCTTATAATAATCTTGCCCTTTGGCAGATTCTTAAATTCATCAATATCTTCAACAACCCTTACACCCTTACCTGCATAGTTTTCAACCAGCTTGTCATTATTAAGTATGGGGCCGTAGGTATATATCGGAATATTTTCATACAGAGCATTTTCAAGACTGTCAACAGCTCTGGCAGCGCCAAAGCAAAAGCCGGCATGCTCACAAACAACAACATTATCTCTCATTATTCAGCCTTCATCAGCACCTTTAATCTTTTCAAATTCAGCGCAGATTGTATCCCTTACTTCTTCGATTGTCATATTTGAACTGTCAACCGTTACTGCCTCGGGAACCTTTACAAGCGGCGAATTGTCTCTGTGCATATCCCTGTAATCTCTCTCTTTAACCTCTTTAAGAATGGTGTCAAAAGAAGGAGTTTCACCTTTGGCCCAAAGCTCATCATACCTTCTTTTTGCACGAATTTCCGCATCGGCATCCAGATATATTTTCAAATCAGCATTGGGCAAAACAACGCTTGCTATGTCCCTTCCGTCCATTACGACATTTTCGGTAACGGCAAGTTTTTGCTGAATATCTACCATTTTGGCTCTTACATCCTTATAAACGGAAACCGCTGAAGCAAGATTGCCCACCTCCGGTGTCCTTATTACACCATTAACATTCTCTCCGTTCAAAAAAACAGCCTGTTCTCCGTCAATATACCTGATTGATACATCGGCTCCCATACAAAGCTCTACCACCGCCTGTTCGTTATCGGTGGGAACACCCTTTTGTGCACATAAATACCCTAACGCTCTGTACATGGCGCCTGTGTCAACATAAACAAAACCAAGCTGCTTTGACACCATCTTGGCAATTGTACTTTTACCTGCTCCTGCAGGACCGTCTATGGCAATCTGATAACTCATTCTTTATACCTCACTCTCGATTTATTCACAGTTTCCGGCCAGATAACCGGTAGACCATGCAAGCTGAAGATTATATCCGCCGGTCATTGCATCAATATCGATAACCTCCCCGGCAAAATACAAATTCTTAACAAGCTTAGATTCCATTGTTGATGGATTAATCTCTTTTACACTAATACCGCCCCTGGTGATAATTGCTTCATCAATGGGCCTTGTTCCGCTTATCTCTATTTCAAGATGTTTAAGAACATTCACAAGATTTCTTCTTTGTTCCCTGGATATCTCATTCACCTTAATATGCTCGGGAATACCTGATTTTTCAATTATTACGGGAATCATTCTTTTTGGAAGCAGCGCATCCAGTGAATTGGAGAAATTCCTGTTAATATTCTCTTCGAAATCGCGAAGAACTCTTTTATCAAGCTCCTCAGTTGAAAGAGCGGGCTTTAAATCAATAAACAGTGATATTTCTTTGTCCTTTCCCCGGTTGGCAACATAATATGAACTTGCCGACAAAACAAGGGGACCCGATATACCAAAATGCGTAAAAAGCATTTCGCCCTGCTCGGAAAACAGTTCTTTTTTCCCAAGCATCATTGTCAGATTAACATTCTTTAATGACAGCCCCTGTAACTGCTTTACCCACTCTTCTTTTGACACCAGCGGAATAAGCGACGGTTCAGGCTTTACTACACTGTGGCCAAAAGCTTCGCCCATCCTGTAACCGTCTCCTGTAGAACCGGTTGTAGGATAGCTAAGCCCTCCTGTAGCAACTATAATCTTGTCAAAAAACTCGCGCTTTCCGTTTGACAATGCTACACCGTTACATACTCCGTCAGCCTCCAAAAGCCTCTCTACCGTAGTATTAAGCCTTATTTCGACTCCTCGGCTTTTAAGCATTTTTTCCAGGGTTTTTATTACATCCGAAGCATGGTCAGATTCAGGAAAAACCCTGTTGCCCCGTTCGACTTTTAATCTGAGTCCATTCTCCTCAAACAGTTTCATTACCGCTTCATTGTCAAAAGAATAAAGCGCACTGTACAAAAATTTCGGATTCTTGTTCACATTGGCAAAAATAGTTTCAATATCTGAAGCATTGGTAAGATTACAGCGCCCCTTACCGGTTATATATATTTTTTTACCAAGTTTTTCATTCTTTTCAAAAACCGTTACCCGGTTACCCAAAGAAGCCGCTCTGTATGCAGCCATCATTCCGGCAGCACCGCCGCCGATTACACAAATATTCATAGTAAGTCCCATATCTTCGATAATTATTGATTACTCACTGACAGGCCGTTCAAACCTATTCATCCTCCTCTTTCCTCAGGGAATAGTTCAAAATAGGTTCATTATCAATAAAGTTAATTTCATCATTAAGGTAAACCTGATAATTGTTCCAGGCCTCAGCCAGATTATCGAGATTGGTTCTAACCTCATCAGGGCGCTTTAAGCATAATGCAACAACCAGCGCATTTATTACGCTAAGAGGGGCCACTAATGAGTCAACAATTGAAACCATATCGGAACGGGCCAGCAAATTGCAGGATGAATACAGGTTCATGGGCGAATGAACAGAATCCGTAATTGTAATTACCTTGGCATTTCTGTCATTGGCAAATTCCATGGCCTTTAATGTACGCATCGAATATCTCGGAAAGGAAATACCGATAATACAGTCTCTCTCATCTATTCTGATCATCTGCTCAAACATTTCACTTACACTGGTTGAGCTTATCAGTACAACATCCGGTCTTATCATGCTAAGGTAAAAATGCAAAAAACGTGCCAGGGGCTCACAGGACCTAAGGCCAACCACATATATTTTTCTGGCTCTTAATATAAAATCCACCGCAAGTTCAAAGGAATTAACATCCATATTAACAAGGGTTTCTTCGATTTTTTCAATATCCGAATTCATAACGGAGGTTAAAAGCTCAGACTGACTGGCCCGACCATATTTGGCACCGATTTTCTGAACCGTATTCATTTTGGACTTGTACCAGTCCTCCAAATCCTTCATAAACTCGGGAAAGCCCGCATATCCTATTGCCATGGCAAATCTTACAACCGTGGATTCACTGACTCCAACCGCCTCACCAAGCTTTGCAGCGGTCATAAAAACAGCCTGGTCGTACTTGTCTATCACAAATGAAGCTACCAGCTTGTGACCTTTGCTGAGCCTTGCATATTTTTCATTTATAATCGATAAAATATCTCTGTCCATCTATCCCTTACCTTCTCTATCTTTTGGCAAAAGCTTTATAAGCTTCCTCAAGCTGTATTCTGGTTTCCGCCATTGATAAATCATAATCGCCGGTCAGTGTCATACAGGCTGCTCCGTGAATTAACATCCACATTTTCATAAAAATCATTTCCGGTGCAGCCACTCCCTCGCTTTTGGCCAAATTCATTTCATCCTTAACCGCACCGGTCCTGGCATTTAATTTGGTGTAGAGGTTATATTCTTCATTTACATTTTTTGTAAAAAGAAAAGAAAACAGGTTGCCCTCCTGCTGGGCAAAAGAAATATATGCCATGCCGAGATTAACAAAAGGAACATGACTTCCCTTAAAAGACTTTTCATAAAAATCATCAAAAAAAGCAAGGGTTCTTTCAAATACCTGCATAATACAGTCTTCCATATTTTCAAAATGTCTGAAAATCGGCTGTGTAGAGCAGCCTGCATAAGCCGCAAGCTTTCTTGCCGTCACTTCCGTAACCCCCTGCTCTCTTGTCATGTTAAAAGCTGCATTGAGCAGGTCGTCCTTACTTATCATTTCCTTTCTGGCCATAATCTTTCTCTCCCGTAAAAAACGTCTTATAAAAACACTTGTTATTATACTCAAATATTCAACAAGGTGCAAATCCTTACTTTTCAATTCATAACGATTTAACTATAATGATTTTTGGAATAAAACAATATACGAGAGGTTACCAAAGATATGAAAGTTACTCTTGAACACTTAACCAAGAAATTTCCCAACCGTAACAAGAAAATTAAAGAAGATGTTGTAGCTGTTAATGATTTCACCTTTGAAATCCCCGATGGCAAGCTTATAGGCCTTTTAGGCCCCTCCGGTTGCGGTAAATCAACTACACTTAATATGATAAGCGGTTTGGAGAAGCCCACCAGCGGAAAGGTCTTCTTTGGCGATGATGACGTTACCGGACTCCCCCCTGAAAACCGCGGTGTGGGTCTTGTATTTCAGAACTATGCTCTGTATCCCCACATGACTGTTCGCCAGAACATTCTTTTCCCGCTTCAGAATTTAAAGGGTAAGGACAAGCTTTCCAAAGAAGTTATGGAAGAAAAAGCTATTGAAGCAGCTAAGCTTGTACAGATTCAAGATTATATGGAAAGAAAGCCCGGCGAGCTCTCCGGCGGTCAGCAGCAGCGTGTTGCCATCGCAAGAGCTTTGGTTAAAATGCCCCGTGTTCTTTTGCTTGACGAGCCTTTATCGAATCTTGATGCAAGACTTCGTCTTCAGACCCGTGAAGAAATCCGACGAATTCAGATTGAAACCGGTATTACCACTATTTTCGTAACCCACGATCAGGAAGAAGCTATGAGTATTTCAGACATGATTGTTGTTATGAAGGATGGTATTTTTCAGCAGATGGGCAAACCTCAGGATGTATATGACAAGCCCACCAATCTTTTTGTGGCTAAGTTCCTTGGTACACCTGCAATTAATGTCTTCAAGGGTGAAATAAAAAATAACAAACTCTATATCGGTCAGGATGCAATTATGGATGTAAACCTTCCCGACCAGAAGGTACATGCCGCAATCAGACCCGAAGGCTTTGTGGTAGCCGAAAACGGTGCGTTAAAGTGCAACCTAAAGGCTGTGGAAGTAATGGGCAGAGATACCTCCGTTGTATCTCTTAACGATAACCTTGACGGTGTAAGTGTTCGCTCCATCATTCCTTCAGATACCGCAATTACACCTAAGGACGGCATTGTTTCTTTTGACATAAAGCCCTATAAGATACATTTATTTAGCGTAGACACCGAAGAAAGGCTGGAATTCTAAATGAAACTTAACAAATTTAAAGGTTGGCTTTACCTGTTGCCTGCCATAGCTTTTCTGGGTGTATTCATGGTTTACCCCCTGGTTGACGTTATTATTTACTCCTTTGAGGAGGGTTATAACTTCGCTTCCCAGAGCTTTACCGGAACAGGACTGTTTAACTTCTCATACGTACTACACGATCCTTATTTCCTGCAGGCCGTAAAAAACACCTTCATAATAGTAATAATTACTGTTCCTCTTTCAACAGGAATTGCCCTGCTTATATCTTTAGGTCTTAATTCCATTAAGCCCCTTAAAGATTTTTTGCAGACTGTTTTCTTTTTACCCTATGTCACCAATACACTGGCCGTAGGTCTTGTATTTATGATTCTTTTTAAGAAGACCGCTTATACGGAGGGCCTTATCAATCTGCTCATACGTATCTTCGGCGGAAATCCGGTCGATTTCATCGAAG
>JAZUJC010000176.1:0-5001 GCA_045642625.1 Lachnospiraceae bacterium | reverse complement strand
CAGAGTTACACGACTTGAGGTAGCTCAGTATATTATTCATCATTATGGATAGACAGAGGAAAAAGTAATGACAAAGCATGTATTTGTAACCGGGGGTGTTGTTTCGGGACTTGGTAAGGGAATTACCGCCGCATCTCTTGGTCGACTTTTAAAAATGAGAGGCTATAAGGTGGCTTCGCAGAAGCTTGATCCTTATATGAATGTGGATCCCGGAACCATGAGTCCTTATCAGCACGGCGAGGTTTTCGTAACCGATGACGGTGCGGAGACCGACTTGGACCTTGGTCACTATGAAAGATTTATTGACGAAGACTTAAATAAATATTCCAACCTGACAAGCGGAAAAGTTTACTGGAATGTACTTAACCGGGAAAGTCAGGGTGGATATCTTGGACAGACTGTTCAGGTTATTCCACATATTACCGATGAAATAAAGCACTTTATTTACATGGGAGCGGAAAGCTCCGAAGCAGATGTGCTTATTACCGAAATCGGTGGTACAATCGGTGATATTGAAAGCCAGCCTTTCTTAGAGGCAATCAGACAGGTATCCCTTGAAAAGGGCCGTGAAAACTGCTGTTTCATACATGTAACACTTGTTCCCTGGCTGTCAGGCTCTGATGAACACAAGTCAAAGCCCACACAGCATTCTGTTAAAGAACTGCAGTCGTTGGGTATTAACCCCAACGTAATAGTATGTCGTGTTGACAGGCCTCTCGAGCAGAGCATTATGGACAAGATTTCTCTTTTCTGTAATGTGCCCAAGGACTGTGTTATTGAAAACAATACAATGAACTGTCTTTACGAAGCGCCTTTGATGCTTCACAACCACGGCCTTGACGATGTGGTATGCAGGCATCTTGGTCTTAGTACCGAAAAGCCCGATATTTCCGAATGGGAGAATATGGTGGCAAAGATCGGTAACCTTTCAAAAACAACAAAGATTGCTATTGTAGGTAAGTATGTGGCTCTTCATGATGCTTACTTATCGGTCAGAGAATCACTTCTTCACGGTGGATATGCTCATGATGCTCAGGTGGACATTGAGTGGATAGACAGTGAAGAGATTACAAAAGAAAATGCAGCCGAAAAGCTTAAGGGCCTGGACGGAATTCTTGTTCCCGGAGGCTTTGGAAACAGAGGCGTTGAAGGAAAGATAATTGCCTGTCAGTATGCAAGGGAAAATGACATTCCCTACCTTGGCATTTGCCTTGGAATGCAGGTGCTTGCCATCGAGTTTGCAAGAAATGTATGCGGCATGGCAGATGCCGATTCTGCTGAGTTTGCACCCGAAAGTACACACCCGGTAATAGATTTAATGGAAGAACAGATGAAAGTTCTTTGGAAAGGTGGTACAATGAGACTTGGAGCATATCCCTGTAAGATTGTTCCGGGTACCAAGCTTAGTGAAGCCTATGGAAAGGAAGAGATTTCCGAGCGCCACAGACACCGCTTTGAATTTAACAATAAGTTCAGAGAGGAAATGAAGGCAGCGGGCCTTACAATTTGCGGTACTTCTCCCGATGAAGCCATTGTGGAGGCTGCGGAGGTACCCGGCAACAGATTCCATGTAGGAGTTCAGTTCCATCCCGAATTTAAGAGCCGACCCAATAAACCCCATCCTTTGTTTGCGGCGTTTATTAAGGCCAGCCTTGAAAAATAAAATAATGTGAAATGCAATGGGGCATTTTTAATTCACGTTCTTTTTGAATGTGGATTGAAAGTGCTCTTTTTTTATAGGAGAGGATAGAAAAATGAATTTTCAAGCAAAAGAAATGAAAGCCCAGGGCTTGTACAGCCCCGAATTTGAACATGATAACTGCGGTATCGGTGCAGTGGTAAGTATTAAGGGTATTAAGACTCACCAGACTGTATCTGATGCCTTAAGTATAGTTGAAAACCTGGAACACAGAGCCGGTAAGGATGCTGAAGGCAAGACCGGTGACGGTGTTGGTATTTTGCTGCAGATTTCTCATAAGTTTTTCTCAAAAGCGGCAGCAGAACTGAATATTCCGATCGGTGATGAGAGAGAATATGGTGTTGGTATGTTTTTCTTCCCTCAGGACGAGTTAAAGAGAAACCAGGCCAAGAAAATGTTTGAAATTATTGTGGAAAAAGAAGGTATGGAGGTTCTTGGATGGAGAGAAGTACCTACAAAGCCTTCGGTTCTCGGTAAAAAGGCAGTTGACTGTATGCCCTATATCTGCCAGGCATTTGTAAAGAAGCCTGCAAAGCTTGCCAAGGGTCTTGAATTTGACCGTCGTCTCTATGTAGCCCGTCGTGTGTTTGAACAGACCTGTGACAACACCTATGTTGCATCTTTGTCCAGCAGAACAATCGTATATAAGGGTATGTTTTTGGTAGGTCAGCTTCGTACCTTCTTTGCCGATCTTCATAACGATGATTACGAATCGGCAATTGCAATTGTGCATTCACGTTTCTCCACCAACACAAACCCCAGCTGGGAACGTGCGCATCCCAACAGATTTATCGTTCACAACGGTGAAATTAACACCATTAAAGGTAATGCGGACCGTATGCTGTCCCGTGAAGAGACAATGTACTCCGATTTCCTTGAAGAGGAGCTTTCAAAAATTACTCCTGTGGTAAATACCGCAGGTTCCGACTCTTCAATGCTTGATAATACACTTGAATTCCTGGTAATGAACGGACTTCCCCTGCCCCTTGCGGTAATGCTTACAATTCCCGAGCCCTGGGCTAATAACACAGCCATGAGCCAGGAAAGAAGAGATTTCTATCAGTATTACTCCACTATGATGGAGCCCTGGGACGGTCCCGCTTCCATTCTTTTCTCAGATGGTGACATTATGGGTGCGGTGCTTGACAGAAACGGTCTTCGCCCTTCCAGATTTTATGTTACAAACGATGATTATTTGATTCTTTCTTCAGAGGTAGGTGTACTTCCTATCGATGAGAAGCGTATTAAAGTTAAGGACAGATTAAAGCCCGGCAAAATGCTTTTGGTTGATACAGTTGAGGGTCGCCTCATTGATGATGAGGAGCTTAAGACTTCATATGCCACCAAGCAGCCCTACGGTGAGTGGCTTGACAAGAACCTTATTTATTTAAAGGATTTGAAGATTCCCAACAAGCGTGTACCTACCCACTCCAAGGAGGAACGTTCAAAGCTTCAGAAGGCCTTTGGTTATTCCTACGAAGAGCTTACAACCTCAATTCTTCCAATGGCACTTAACGGTGCTGAGGGTATCGGTGCAATGGGTATTGATGTTCCCCTTGCGGTTTTGTCTAACCATCATCAGCCTCTGTTTAACTACTTTAAACAGCTTTTTGCCCAGGTTACAAACCCGCCTATTGACTCCATAAGAGAGAAAATCGTTACAGCTACCACCATTTATCTTGGTAAGAGCGGTAACGTGCTTGAGGAAAAAGAAGAAAACTGTAAGATGCTTAGAATCAACAACCCCATCCTTACAACTACTGACCTTATGAAAATCAGAAGTATGGATGTAGAGGGCTTTAAGGTTGAGACTATTCCGATTACATATTATAAGAACACTTCGCTTGAAAAGGCTATCGATCACCTATTTGTAGAGGCTGACAGAGCTTTAAGAGACGGTGCCAATATTATCATTCTCTCAGACCGCGGTCTTGATGAGAACCATGTGGCAATCCCTTCACTGCTGGCAGTTTCATCACTTCAGCAGTACCTTGTACAGACCAAAAAGCGTACCAGCCTTTCTGTAATTCTTGAAAGCGGTGAGCCCCGTGAGGTACATCATTTTGCCACGCTTTTGGGCTATGGTGCATCAGCAATCAATCCTTATCTTGCCCAGGAAAGTATCCAGGAGCTTATTGATCTTAATATGCTTGATAAGGATTACTATGCAGCAGTTGATGCCTATAATGAGGCAGTTATCAGCGGCATTATAAAGATCGCTTCCAAGATGGGTATTTCCACGATCCAGTCCTATCAGGGCGCTAAGATTTTTGAAGCAATCGGTATTAACCAGACTGTTGTTAACAAGTACTTTAAGGGAACTGTAAGCCGTATAGGCGGTATCGGCCTTGAGGATATCCAGAAGGATGTTGAAATGCAGCATTCAAAGGCCTTCGATCCCCTTGCGCTGCCTACCGACTCCACCCTTGACAGCCGTGGCCTTCACAAGATGAGAAGCGGCAAGGAAGAGCATATGTATAATCCCGAAACCATTCATTTGCTCCAGCTTGCTACAAGAACCGGTGATTATAAGACCTTTAAGGAATATACCGCTTTGATTGACAAAGAAGATTCCGTAAGAAACTTAAGAGGTCTTCTTGAGTTCAATTCTTCAAAGAAGAGTATTTCCATCGACGATGTTGAATCGGTTGATGAAATCGTAAAGAGATTTAAAACAGGAGCTATGTCCTATGGTTCCATTTCCAAGGAAGCTCATGAAACAATGGCAATTGCCATGAATATGATTCACGGAAAGTCCAACTCCGGTGAAGGTGGTGAGGAGGATGAACGCCTTACCGTTGGCCCTGACGGAGTTAACAGATGTTCCGCTATCAAGCAGGTGGCATCGGGACGTTTCGGTGTAACCAGTAAATATCTGGTAAGTGCAAAAGAAATTCAGATTAAGATGGCACAGGGTGCTAAGCCCGGTGAAGGCGGACACCTACCCGGAAAGAAGGTATACCCCTGGATTGCGAAGACCCGCCTTTCAACTCCCGGTGTATCGCTTATTTCACCTCCGCCTCATCATGATATTTATTCAATCGAAGATTTGGCACAGCTTATATACGATTTAAAGAATGCCAACAAGGATGCCCGCATTTCTGTAAAGCTTGTTTCTGAAGCCGGTGTAGGAACCGTTGCTTCAGGTGTTGCCAAGGCCGGCGCCCAGGTAATCCTGATTTCGGGTTACGACGGCGGTACAGGTGCAGCTCCCCGAAGCTCTATCCACAACGCAGGTCTTCCCTGGGAACTTGGCCTTGCAGAGGCTCATCAGACACTTACAATGAACGGTCTTCGTAACA
>JAZUJC010000175.1:0-5265 GCA_045642625.1 Lachnospiraceae bacterium | reverse complement strand
TATGACAAATAATAAAGTAGCGCCGGTACATAATCGTATCGGCGCATTTTTTCTGAAATTCTTTATTTTTCCACTATATTGATATTTCAACTGCCTGATGACACTGAAGATAAGGTATGGCAAAAGAAAGTATTCCGTTCTTTTGCTCAAATGATATCTCCTTAAGATCCGGAACCGTTCTGACTGATTTAACAACGCCATCAATCCTTACAGTCACCGGAACATCCCTAAACTCAGGCATATCCTCAAGAACTGTTATGCAACCTCTCTGGATTGGAGTTGCATAGGCGGTATGAAGAACATATCTGCCTTCTTCGGCCTGATATATAAGCCTTGTACGTCCGCTGCTTGGAAGCGAAACCTTGTATTTAGGTTCATATATAAGCCCAAGTGCTTTAAGCACCACCTCTCTAAACAGCTGCGCACCATACTCACGGTACAATCCACAAAGGGGATGGGCAATCCAGATAACATTTCCTTTCCTTACCACACCGGGATAAACCGCTTCCTTGGACTTATAGGGAGTGTTTCTATGAGAGCAGTAAGCCCCGTAGGTTCTGTCAAACCAGGGCTCATATACCTTAGCCAGCACCTCGCCATCGGTAACAATTGATTTTTGAGCACTTTTATAGCAAAAGAAAGGAGCATTTCCAAAGGGAAGTTTAAGTGCTTCTTCCACGCAGAGATAATCCTTTTCAAAGGAAGAGGCTCCTACATATTTGGCACCGGGATCCAGCATAAACGCACCACCGGCCACAAGACTGCTGCCGCTAAACAGCACTGCGCCACCGGCATTTACGAAGTCATTTATTCTTTTTGCTTCATCCCCGGATACCTCTACACAATCCGGAAAAATCAAAGCGGTAAACGTCGATAAATCGTCTCCCGGAAGCACCACTTCAAAATCGATGTGCCCCTCCAGCAGCATTTTATGAAGACCCTCATCAGAGTCCTCATTCCCGCTTAAATATACGCCGAGGCTTCCCGTGGACTCCGAAGGCCAGCACCAGGGTTCAATTGCCTCCAATGCTTTATAAGCGGTACCTATGCACTTATATGTTTCCACATCCAGATGTCCGTCCGGAATCATCTGATCGCCGATACTGCACTTTGCTCCGTACATAGCCAGCAAAAGTGCTTCATATTTAAGGGCTTCAGGGTTTTTATATTCGCCGAACCCGCCCCACTCGGTATGGAATTTACCGGTCATACCAAGATACTCTTTGCCGTATCTTCTCATAACACTGGCTCTAGGAGGCATTTTGTCGTAGCCGCCCCAGGCTGTAGGCAAATCTTCCATTTCGAAGTGAGTCTGTCCGTTGTGATATTCAGGGCGATATATGTCGGCACCGCCGCTGTTAAAGAAAACCGTTGCTTCGGGATGCTTTTCGTGAAGAATCTTCGTACACTCATCCATAAAGCGAAGATGACTTAGCTTGTAATACTCTCTGGCATCGTTGATATCTTCGGGATTAAGCCCCGCTTCCTTCATCCCCTTTAAACAATTGGGGCAGTAGCATACATCATTTAAATAAATAATATCGTAAAATAAACCGTCCACCCGGTCATATCTGTCACAGATTTCCCTTGTCAGAGCATAGATGTGCTGTGCGTAGTCCCCGCTCATGCAAAGATTCTTCCATGAACAATTGGGCTTAGGTGAATCAAGAGGTGCCTCCAGATCGTAATTCATGGTCTGCATACTGCCGTCGGAATATCGCATACACCACTCGGGGTGAGTTTCACTGTCCAAAACCGACCAGCCCGCAGTAATGTATATAGGCGCATCAACACCAATCTCATGCGCAGCTTCCACCATAGCCCCTGTAAGATCAAAGCCCTGTTCCATCGAAGGATGCTGGGTTCCCACCTTACTGGGATAATAACAGTATCCGTGGTGACATTTTGCAAATACCGTTACGGAGTTAACATTTCCTTCCTTTAGTGCATCCTGAAATTTCTTTTTATCAAATGCAGAACCCACTCCGGGAATGAGATTAGAAGTATGAAAATCGAGATGAACCTGTCTGGTAGGCAATTTTCTCATTATTTTTTCCTCTGTTTTCTTTCTTTTGTAAAGTACTTTCTTATAATATTGGTTGCAACCTTATAGGGCCAGGGTCTAAGCAGCTTATCAGCCTCTTTTAACTTGGCCGGAATATCTATGCTCTGAGGGCAGTGCATTTTACACTTTCCGCAGTTTACACACTGGGATGCAAAACCGGGCTCCTTACGCATACCAATATTCTGGGCAAAAGCAAACCTTGCGGAACGTTTTCCTTCAATCGCAGCCAGATTGTAATAGTAGAAATAGCCGGGAATATCGACTCCCTTAGGGCACGGCATACAGTACCTGCAGGCTGTACAGCCTACCTTTTCCTTGGCTCTTATGGCTTTTACCACATTCTCTATTGTCTCAAGGTCATTGCTGTCAAAAGAATCAACGGTGGCCTCTGACGCAATCCTGACATTTTCTTCTACCATTTCAAGGGAATTCATACCTGACAGAACGCAGGTTACGCCCTCCTGATTCCACAGCCATCTTAAGCCCCATTCAGCGGGACTGTATACCCTTCCGCTGTCCTTCATAACCTTCAATGCTTCACCGGGCAGCATATTAACAAGCTTTCCGCCTCTTAAAGGCTCCATGATAACAACCGGTACTCCCTTTTCACGGGCAGCCTCCAGACCTTTTCTGCCGGCCTGTGAGTGCTCATCAAGATAGTTGTACTGAATCTGGCAAAAATCCCAGTCATAGGCATTTAAAATTTCAATAAACATATCTGTATCGCCGTGATAGGAAAAGCCTATCTGACGAATACTTCCATCAGCCTTATGCGCCTTTATCCAGTCCTCTATGCCTAAGCTCTGAAGATTCTTCCACTCCTGTACATCGGTAAACATATGCATCAGCTAGTAATCAATATGGTCGGTCTGAAGACGCTTTAATTCCTCGGCGAAAATCTTATCAACCGCTTCGGTTTTACGAATCATATACTGAGGAAGCTTTGTTGCGATACTGACCTTATCTCTTAAATTGTTCTTGGCAAGGATTTTACCAAGGCACTCCTCTGATCCGGGATAAACATACGCGGTGTCGTAATAGTTAATACCCATTTCATAGGCTTTTAATACTTCTTTTTCGGCTTTTTCAAAATCTATTCCGGTTCCCTTTCTGGTAAACCTCATACAACCATAGCCTAACTGTGAAATCTTGTTTTTATATCGATCCTCTCTGTATAGCATACTTGCTCCTTTCGGTATCTCATTAACTGTTACATAAGCTCTGCAAACAACCTGAGCAGAAGCTGTTCAAATCTGATTCCGGCTTTACGGCCGCTTTTATATTTTTCGCTGACCTCCTCACATTCCGGGAAAGTATTTAGGAAATCGGCCTTTATATCGGCTATTGCATCGCAATTTACCATAAAACATCCATCTTCGAAATGATGATACAGGCTTCGGTAATCCAGGTTAATGGAACCGCAGGTAGCCATATAATCATCCACTATGCAAAGCTTTGAGTGACAAAAGCCCGGTGTCCACTCGTATATCCTTACACCGTCTTTGGCAAGAGCATGGTAAAAAGAACGGGTTACGCTGTACACAATCTTTTTATCGGGTATTCCGGGTGTGATAATCCTTACATCAACTCCACGCTTACCTGCCATTACAAGGGCGTGGCGCATCTCATCTGTAATAATCAGATAAGGCGTCATAAACCAGCAGTATTTTTCAGCCTTATTGATAAGGCTTATATATACCGACTCTCCAACCGGTTCATTGTCTAACGGCGAATCCGCATAGGGTTGTACATAGCCCTTTTCTTTTGCCTTGTAATCATAATCTATCAGGAAATTTTCAAAGCTTGAATCACTGATATCTTTTTCTTTTACCGCATTCCACATTTCAAGAAACATTACGGTAAGAGACCTTACTGCATCGCCCTCAAGCCTTACCCCGCTATCCTTCCAGTCACCAAAGGGGTGAGTGATATTGAAATACTCGTTGGCCATATTATAGCCCCCGGTAAATGCAACTTTACCGTCCACAATAGTAATTTTTCGATGGTCGCGGTAGTTTAGGAAGAAATTAAGACCGGGTCCCACCGGATTAAAAATTCGGCATTCTATCCCGACTTTTTTGAGCTTCTCCGCAAAGTCGTGGTTAATAAATACGATTGAGCCAAGATCATCGTAAAAGACTCTGACCTTTACCCCTTCTTTAACCTTTTTCTCTAAAATATCCTGAACCTTGGCCCAGCTTTCTGCATCCTCTATAGCGAAATATTCCATGAAAATAAAGCTTTTTGCATGTGATATTGCCTCAAGCTGTGCCTCAAAGCCCTTCGCGCCGGAATCAAAGTAGGTTACATCGGTATTCTTATATACAGGAAACATACTGTAGCTGCTGATATATTTTGAAATGGTTGATGCTCCGGGATACTCTGACCTCATACCTTCAAATGTGTCACTATCATTATGCAGTTCAGGAAAAAGAACCTGATCCACCTTCGCATAACGCAGTCTCATTTTTTTGGTACCGCCTCCCCGGCCGCTAAGACCTATCAGCAGGTACAACACTACTCCAAAGAGCGGCAGCGCCAAAATCAATACGATCCATGGCATTTTTAGCGAAGAGGTCTTGTACTGACTGTAAATACCAAGCACCAGTATAACCGCAGCCAGCCTAATAGCGGCTGAAATATAGTCCGCATAGTTATAAAGCTTTGTCATCATAAAGAAAATGAAGACAAATTCCATTATTATGGCTATTCCGCAAAGCAACAGTCTCTTTATTCCGTTTTTTGTTTTTGATTTTCCCTCAAGGGTTTTTATTCTAAGCTTCATATACAATCATTTTATCACATTTTGCATAAGCATTTGTGTATATAATATGATTTATTGTATTTGAACTTTATTCTTTTGCAATGTATAATCATTTTGTATGTTTTGTTATTCATTATTTTATATTGAGGGAGAAAAATATTATGACTTACGAGATTTTTGCGGACGTATCCATAGATATTGATATGGATTTTGCAGCAAAAAACGGTGTTAAATATGTTCCCATGGAATATATGCTGGGTGAGGAATCCTTCCCCTGCGTTGCACCCGAATCCAACGAAATGATGCACAATTATTACGAACAGCTTCGTAACAAGGTGCCTACTCACACAAGTCAGATTGTACCCAACCACTATGTTGAGTTATTTGAGCCCTATGTTAAGGCCGGTACACCCATTGTATATCTTGCATTATCCAG
>JAZUJC010000174.1:0-8095 GCA_045642625.1 Lachnospiraceae bacterium | reverse complement strand
AGCGATTTGACTAACGAGTGGATTCCCTATTCCAGCGAAGTTAACAGGCCTTTGGCTGTAATGGTTCCCAATAATTTTACTTCTCTTCCGCACTACTACCTTTCCAAAGCCGGTATAATTTACGAATGTAATGTGGAATATGAAATTACCAGGCTCATGCCCATATTCGACAATTGGACTGAACTTCAGCGTATCGGAAATATTCGTTCCGCCCGTGATTATTTTGTTAACATGGCAATGGAGTGGGATGCAATTACCCTGCATATCGGCAATATCTGGTATGCCGACGAAATTCTCTCAAGGCTCGAGGTCCATAACATAGACGGCAATTTAAAAAGCAGTGCAATTTACCGTGTTACCACCGAGCGAAGAGACTATGATCAGTCGGCTTATGCAAACGGTTTCCAGGTTAAAAAAGCAGCCGAGGATTTGTCCTACCCGCTAAAGCACACCAATTTGTACGACTACAACCATTTTTCTTTTGCCCCCAAATACATGCCCAATACCCTGGAAAATGTATACGGCAACATGAATGCAAGCTATGTAAGCCTTGCAAATGCCTATCCTATTGCAGAGCCCTATTTTACATATAACAGTGAGGACGCACTTTACTACAGATACGAATACGGCATGGCTCACACCGACGGTGCAACAGGCGAGCAGCTTTCTTTTTCCAACATAATTATTCAAAATACCTATTATGAATACCGTCAGGACGGTGCCTACCTGATTTACCGCCTCCATGACACGGAAGGCGACGGCTACTTTATTACGCAGGGCCGTGCCATTCATGTATTTTGGAAAAAAGAAGGCACCTACGGAACCACAAAATACTACGATGAAAACGGTGACGAAATAATCCTGAATCAGGGCAAAACAATGATTTGCATCGTGCAAAAAGGTGACAAGGTTGTCATACAGTAAAATTGTGTTATACAGTCATTTGTGAATTTTTATAAATCCTTAATAAGTATTTATAAAATTTGAACTTGTTACAGTTACCAAAAGATGGTATAGTTTACATATGGGGAACGCCAAAGGTATTGGAGGAAATAATTGAAATGGTAAACCAGAAAGTTACTATAAAGAACCCTACAGGTCTAGAGCTAAGACCCGCCGGCATCCTATGTAAGGAGGCCATGCAGTTCAAATCATTAATTACATTCAACTATCGGGGAAACATAGCTAACGCCAAAAGCGTATTAAGCGTTTTAGGTGCTACTATTAAATGTGGTGATGAGATAGAATTCGTATGCGAAGGCGAGGATGAAGAGCAGGCTCTCGAGAGACTCGTTTCAGTTGTCGAAAGCGGTCTCGGCGAATAAGTTTTTAACGCCTCATTCCCGAAGGGGAATGGGGCGATTTTTTGCGTTATTATAAATCAAAGGAGATTTAGAAATGTTAAATTTCAAGCGTTACAGGCGTAATCCTGTAATTAATTACCCCGAAAGACAGTGGGTTAACAAAGAAATCGAAAAAGCACCCATTTGGTGCAGCGTTGACTTAAGAGACGGCAATCAGGCTCTAATCGACCCTATGGTTGTATCCGAAAAGATTGAGCTGTTTGAATATATGGTAAAGATGGGATTTAAGGAAATCGAAGTAGGTTTCCCCGCAGCTTCCCAGATTGAATACGATTACTTAAGAGAGCTTATTGAAAGAAAACTAATCCCCGACGATGTATGTGTTCAGGTTCTTACACAGTGTCGTGAAGAGCTTATCGACAGAACCTTCGAGTCCATTCAGGGTTGTAAAAAAGCTATTGTCCACATTTATAATTCAACCTCCACTCTGCAGCGTGAAGTCGTTTTCAGAATGGACAAAGAACAGATTAAGCAGATTGCCATCGACGGAACAAGGATGGTAAAAGAAAGAGCCGCTAAGTTTGACGGTGAAATAATCCTTGAATATTCTCCCGAATCCTTTACCGGAACCGAGCCCGAATATGCACTTGAGGTATGTGAGGCAGTTCTTGAAGAGTGGGGCGCATCCAAGGACAAAAAGGTTATCATCAACCTTCCCAGTACAGTGGAAATGACCACACCCAATGTATATGCCGATATTATTGAGTGGGAATCCACCCACTTCAAAAACAGAGATGCCGTTATTCTTTCCGTTCATCCTCATAACGACCGCGGTACAGGTGTTGCCGCTACAGAGCTTGCTCTTCTTGCAGGCGCCGATCGTGTCGAAGGAACCCTCTTTGGTAATGGCGAAAGAACCGGTAACGTAGACATTTTGAATGTTGCTTACAATATGTTCTCCCAGGGAATTGATCCCAATCTTGATATTTCCAGGGTTAACGAAATTATCGAAATATATGAAAGACTTGTTAAAATGCCTGTTCACCCCCGTCATCCCTATGCCGGAAAGCTTGTATTTACAGCATTCTCCGGCTCTCACCAGGATGCCATCAACAAGGGGGTTAAAGCGCTTAAGGAATCCGGTTCCGAATATTGGCAGGTACCCTACCTTCCCATCGATCCCGCAGACATCGGTCGTGAATATGAACCTATCGTTCGTATTAACTCCCAGTCCGGAAAAGGCGGCGTAGCATTCATTATGGATACATACTTTGGTTTCAAGCTTCCAAAGGCTATGCACAAAGAATTCGCCAACGTTATTCAGGCTATTTCCGAAAAGCAGGGTGAGGTTTCTCCCGAGCAGATTATGGACACCTTCCAGGCCGAGTATCTTGACAGAACAGAGCCCTACGGATTTAAGAAGCTTCGTGTTGAAGACTACGAAGGTGAGAAACGCAGCGAGTTTGACACAAAGGTATTTGTTGATTACACCGATCACGGTACCAACAAGAGCTTTGAAGCTTCCGGAAACGGTCCTATCGATGCTGTTAAGCGCGGTATAATGGAAAGCCTTGGCATCAATATCAAAATTCTCGACTACGAAGAGCATGCTCTTCAGGCAGGTTCCAATTCAAAGGCCGCAGCATATATTCACCTTTTAGACAATGAAACCGGCCGTGTAACCTATGGTGTAGGCGTAAGCTCCAACATCACACGAGCTTCTGTAAGAGCTATTTTCTCAGCTCTTAACAGACTGCAGTAATATAAATTTTCTCTTATTGATTTAAATATAAACAAGCCAAAACCCCGGTTCTTAAGAACCGGGGTTTTAATATCCTTCATTGATAAATCATTCAATTTATATGCAGTTTAATCAAGCCTTCGTAAAATATTTAGTCAAGCATTCCTTTTACGAAATCTATGATAACATCCTTATTGGCGAAGTTTTCTGCGATAATATCATCTGCATCAAACTCTATATTAAACTCATCTTCAAGCGCTGAAATAATCTCTACAAGGGTAAATGAATCAATTACACCATCCTCAAGCATATTGCTTCCTGTATATGTAAGTATTGCAGGCTCTACTTCGCTCAAAATTGCTTCAATTCTTTCGTTCATGTTTAATATCTCCTCACGTGCTTTCTTTATATTTAATCTGAAGCCACTTACCTGATTCCATGGGCAGCACAAGAACATTTTCTTTGACCTCACGATCCCATGTATCAAGCTTTTTGTATCTTACTACATCAACTTCTTTACCGTCAATCACAGTATGAATTCGATGCTTCTCTCTGATTGCACCTATATCCGTTGAACATAAAAGATGATAAATATCTTCAGGCTTATCGTCAAGAGAAAATTCACCGTTTTGAGGTACATCCTTTAACCTGTACTCACGATGCAGGGCTCTTTCATTCTTTGTGGTTACAACATTTCCCGTTACAAGGTTGTCAAAAATCTCACAAAAGCCCTCAAAAGCCAGATCCATATATACCCTTGCCACTTCGTAGGCAGTTTCATATCCTTCTATGGATATGGGCTTTTGAATAACAATATCTCCGCCATCCACAAGAGGCCCCACGAAATGCCAGGTTATACCGGCAATTTTTTCCCTGTTATACAAAGTCCACACAAGGCCGTTTCTGCCGGCATAGTCGGGAAGTAGTGAAAAGTGATAGTTGATTATTTTAATATTTTCTTTTGCAATAAAATCAGAGGTAAAAATATAGTTATTAATCGCACTTACCACCAGCGATTTGGTGGTAATACCCATAAAAAATGCAGTCAAATCGGCTTTGGTATCAAATGTTACATAACCAAGACCCAATTCCTCACATTCCCGCTTTATAAAAGAAAATTTGTCCTTTTCATATTCTATAAAGGTTACTTTGTAGCCATAATCGGAAGCCTTTGACGCACAAAGCTTTAAGATATTCTTTGCTACGGCACCATACCCGATTATGTATATTTCTTCATAAAGGCTTTTTGTCATTACAATAATTCCTTTAATTTCTTTCTGTCGATTTTACCGTTGGCATTAATGGGAAACTCATCAATATTTACAATCCTGCTGGGCATCATATAATTGGGAACACTGCTGTTTAAGTGCTCTTTAAGCTTACCCTCATCCACACCGTTATCAACGAACATAATAATACGCTGCTTCTCTTCGTCGTAAATACAACAACAGGTAGACACCTCTTCAATTGCCAGCGCAGCCATTTCAATTTCTCCGAGCTCAATTCGATGTCCCATATGCTTTATCTGGAAATCTTTTCTTGAAATATATAATATTTCACCACGATCATTGTATTTTACCAGATCACCGGTTCTGTAAATAAGCTCAGGATATTTGTCATTGAGAGGATTCTGTACAAATACTTCAGCAGTCTTTTCGGGATTATTGTAGTAACCCACCGCAAGAGAAGTACCCCTTACGCACAGTTCTCCCACCTCATCTACTGCCACAAGCTTGTTTTCTTCGTTTAATACAAGCACTCCCGAATTGGGAATTGCAGTACCGATAGGCAGAGATTCGTCGTCATCGAATTCCCTGTCCACAATATAGCAGGTACAGTCAACCGTAATCTCTGTAGGGCCGTAAAGGTTGGCATATACCGCATTCGGAAGAAAGCTTCTCCATACGTTTAACTGTTTGTTGGGCATTACCTCGCCTGCAAACAAAACTCGCTTAAGAACCGCATTCAAATCAACCTTTGTAAGTGCCTTAAACCTGGCCACCATAATAAGAACAGAGGGTACCCAGAAAACGGTATTGATTGAATTTTCCTGAATATAAGCCAGCAGTCTAACGGGCTGAGCAAATAAAATTTTGGGAATAATATGCACCGTCGCACCGGTTCTAATAGCACTGTAAATATCAAGAACCGAATTATCAAAATAGAAAGGAGCCTGGTTACCGAATGAATCTTTCTCGGTAATATTAAAGGTATCCACTACCCAGTCAATGTAATCAACCACTGACCTGTGACAAATACCGACACCCTTGGGATTTCCGGTGGAACCTGATGTAAAAAGAACATACAGAAGGTCTGTATCAATACACCTGCTCTGAGCAATACGGATTCCTTTAGCATCAATAGCCTCGCTTGTCAGTTCCTCCATGGTAATGATTTCACCCGCAAACTCCGCCTCCTTAATGGCTGCCAAATGTTCATTGTCGGTAATAATACAAGCAGGTTCAAAGGTAGCCAGGAGCTTATTGATACGTGTTACAGGCATTTCAACATCTATCGGTGAATAAAAATTACCGCTGTAGGCAGCACCCATAAAAGCCACTATTTCATCAACGCTTTTCTCCAAATAGACGGAAATGGGCTGCTTAAAAATGTTTCTCTTAATCAGGCCGCTGGCTACCGCTTTAGCTCCGCTAATAAGCTCTTTATATGTAATACTCTTCTTTTCATCTACAAATGCTTTGTTATCGGGAAACTTTTTCCCGGTTTCCTCAAGCCAGTATGTAATATTGTTTATCAAAACAAAATCCTCCTGTCAGTCCTTATGAGGAGAAATAAACTCCATCGCCATATTAAGCCCTGCAACAGACATAAAACCAACATCCAGTAATTTTCCGTTTACAGGCAACTGATTTATTTCCGAAAGAGAAACGTTGTTCTTTTCCCTTAAGCTTTCCCACAATTTAGCTACGGATACCACAAGAAAGCAGGGACAGTTCCATCCCTTCCAGTTAATCGGAAGCACCGAAACGTTGTCCTTCCAGCTTATATCCATATATATTTTATTCCTATTGGTAAGGCCGGATATATCAAAGCGTCCTTCTTTTTCCCTGGCACCGATTAAGGTCATCACTTCGCAGATTTCTTCTTTTGACTTGATATCGCCATGGCAAAGAATAACATTATCCTTAAGCTCTATATCTGACTGCCCTGTCATTTCATCGTACAGAACAACCTCAACCGGAACATCCTTATCGTAGAAGTACATATCGATAGTAGCTTCGTCTATATCCATATACGGAAAACGACCTTGTGTATTTACACTGCCAATTTCAGAGAATTTATAGCCTTCCTCCGGTTTATACTCACTCCTGGAGTCAACATAGGAAATGTGATCAAAACGAATCAATTGAGCTTTCATTGAATCCTCCGAAATTACAAAAGCCTTTCGCTTTTTAAATATCCTATCTCATACACAGTTTCTTCGTCAACTACAGCCTTCAGCGCCTCTTCATTACCAAATTCGTATATCCTTACAGCACCTTCTGCTATAGCTTTCTTTATCACTGCTTCAATATCGGCAAAAGAAGCAGTCCGTATTTCCCAGCCATATACTTCTGCTGTCTTTATTACCTTATTCTCTTCAAAAATACTGTCGGTCATAATGAACCTGGGATCGATAACCAAATCCCTTACAAACTGAGAATAGACACGATATTCGGTTTCTCCGTTTTCCTGCTCATATTCACCCATAAAGAATTTATGGTGACGGTAAGGAACATTTTCTTTTTGCTCTACATAATGGAAGTAGGTTACGCTTCCTGCAAGATCAACGCTTAAGCAAAGCTGCACTCCACCGTTTTTATCCAAATACGCAAAGGGTGAATTGTTGCCAAAGGCTTCATGATTATCAAGACTGCACAGATAATTTGCATCCTTTCCCCACACCATAAAGGAATACAACGGATGGCGGGTTCTTTTAAAATCCGGACGATTTTCAAGCACAAAGTTATTTAATGCTCCAACCTTGCTTTTTGCTGTTCTTCCCGAATATTTTATTCCCTTGCAAAAATCCCAGTTATACATAGGAAAAAGAAGTGTTCCCTCTTCGGTTACAATATCCTTAAGAGTATCCACCAGTATATTCAAAAACAAATCTCTGTCTTCTTTGCCTGCAAAGCCCAGTTCTTTCTTTGCCAAAGAAACGATTCTGGTTGCATCGGAAGAAATATATACAATAGACCCTTTTCCTATACCAAGCTCACAAATTGTCTTCTTTATCTCTTCACAATATGCTGTATACACCGTTCTTTTGTCTTCATTCATATAAAATCCGTTGCCTCTTAAAAATATCCGTAACCATTTGAAAATGATTACGGATATTCTTTATTTTTTCAATATTACTTCAACATAAACAGTTTCTTTAAGCTCAACATCCCTGGGCAAATCAACCTTCAGCGGAAGTTCGTAAGAACCGGGCTTAAAAATACCGTTATTACTCTCATAATCTTCAAAATCAAGTACCAGGTTTAACTGCTGCATCTGAATCTTTTCGAGATCCTTCTGTAATCCCACCACAACAATCTCAACGTAGCCGGAATCATCTCCCCACTCTACCTCGTATCCTGCAGGAACATTTTTAACATCAATATTGATATACATGATTTTATGAGAATCTTCCTGATAAGGTTCAATATATACGGTTACATTTGCCGTACCTTCTTTTTCAGGATATGCCAATCGCAATCCACTGGGCAGATAATCATCAATATCAATTACCGCATTCAAATTGGATGACAGGTTTGTCACCGTAAGCTTTTCTTCGGGAATTCTGATTTCGCTTATCCTGGAGATTGCCGAAGAGGAGCCTGCAACAATTACCTCATTTAAGTCGCTCTTAATTTCACCGGTAAGCCCGTATCCTACAGCAGGAGTTCCTGTTGCGGAATATTTTACCGGGACCTTTTTGGTCTCCAATATTTCCACTTCGACCCTGACATCATTTACATTTAGCTCCAGAGCCTTATTTTCAATCACATTCCCTTCCACATCATACAATGTAATATCGGCGGAAGTGGAAATTGTTTCTTTA
>JAZUJC010000173.1:0-1621 GCA_045642625.1 Lachnospiraceae bacterium | reverse complement strand
CCTACTACCCTTTATGCTCATTGGACACCTCGCAATTTCGGCATATATTTTGATCCCGATGGTGGTCTTGATATAGAACCTTTGACCGTAACATTTGATTCCCCCATCGGAGAGCTTCCTACGGCCGAAATGCCCGGTGCTATATTCGACGGTTGGTATACTGAAGCTGAAGGTGGCACAAAGCTTACCGATGAAATGCTTTATACCTATACATATGATATGTATGTTTATGCTCATTGGTCTTATAAATATCAGGTAGAAGATCCTGTTGCCAAGGATTATGATGATGCACTTGGCAGTGTTTCGGTTTATAAGGGCTATAAGGCTACTATTACCTGTCCTACCAATGGAGCGTTTATTCTTTATACTATAGACGGTTCGGATCCCGATTATGAAAATAGTTCAGAAGATGGATTAACCGGAACAATTGTACTTACAGACGTAGTAGAAATAAATGAAACCTGTACTGTTAAAGCTATGGCAATAAAGAAAAACTATAACGACAGTAATATTGTCAGCTTTAGCTACACAGTTATAGATGAATCCGATTCCTGGGGCGATATTATTGAAGAAGATAAGGCCGGCTATGCAACCGCTTATGATGTTCCCGATGGTTTCTGGGTACGCGGTTATTCAGATGTGGACTTCACCGGAAAGGCCATTACCTTTGATTCACTACGTGTTTACAAAGGAAAGAAGCTTCTTGCCCTCGGCACCGACTACACTGTTAAATATGCCAACAATACAAAGGCAGGAACTGCTTCCTTTACAATTACAGGTAAGGGACAGCAGGTTGGTTCCTTTACAAAGACCTTTGCAATTAACCCTCTTTCTTTGGAAGCTGATTCCAAGATAACCATAACCCCCAACCCTATTCTTCTTACCTACAACGGTAAGGTACAAAAGGGTGTTACTACAATTACCTATGAAATTGACGGAAAGCCTGTTACCTTAAAGGCCGGAACCGACTTTACATTTGTATATCCCAATACAAACTCAAAAGAAGCCGGCTATGATGCAGCTGCATTTAAGGGCTCAGCCGATGCAGAAACAAACTACACTATCGATATCGTTGGTAAAGGCAACTATACCGGTACTGCCCATGTAACAGAAACAATTACGCCCAAGACACTTATCGCTAAGGCAACTGTTTCGACAATTAAGGCACAGCCCTATACAGGTAGTGCAATTGAACCCGTTATTTCGCTTTCATACAACAAAAAGCCTCTTGTACTTGATATCGACTACGAAATCGTTGAATACATCGACAACGTAGATGTAGGTACAGGTAAGATTAAGATTCGCGGTATCGGTGACCGCTTCACAGGTGAAAGCACCATTTCATTTAAGATTGCTGCCATAGGTGCTATTAATAAGGCTGTTTTCGGTCCCGAAGTAACAAAGACCTACGCATGGAATACAATTGATCCCGTAGGAAGTGCGGTTGAGCCGGTTGTAGCCGATAAGACAGCAGAAAAGCCCACTGTTAAGTTCGTAATAAACAGAGTAAGCGTACCCTTAAACGGTATTTTAAAGAGCGATTATGATGCAATAGATGCCGATGACCCGATAAGAAGAGACTATGATTACACCTATGAATATGTAGGCGACAATAAGAACA
>JAZUJC010000172.1:0-4949 GCA_045642625.1 Lachnospiraceae bacterium | reverse complement strand
AATACGGGCAACCGCGTCATTTGTTCTAAGCATTGTAAAGCCGTATTTGTCTCTGATGGCCTTGGGGATGATGTATTCATCCTGATTAACGGCGGTTATAACATAGGGCTGTGAAGCTTCAAGGTCTTCAAAATGCTTATAGACCGAAAGAAGAATCTTTAGCGTGCGTGTATCGTCAAGGGGATTAACAATAATTGTGGAGGCCGTATCAAGAGAGCAGCACTCAAGTGCTACAGGATCGGTAATGTTTGTGTTACGGCATATTATTTTTATGTTTTTGGGTATATCAAGGTTTTCGGAAATCAGATCGTCCATTGTTTCTTTTTCACATTCATCGGCAACAACTATGACGCCCTTTTTATCCCTAAAGCTTAAAATAAGCTGTTCAAGAAGAGTATATTCACCTGATTTAAAGCCCAGCACAACAGTGTGTCCGTCTTCAACAACTTCTGAGTTGCCGGCACGGAGCTGTGAAAGCTTGTCTTCGACTGCACTGCTTATAATACCGATAAGGAAGCTGGTAAATAAAACACCGAAAATAGCGCTGATTGCAATAAGTGCCACGTATTGCGGACCGCCATCCTCGGATGAAGGCATCCAGGCATTTATTGTTGTTGAAAGAACGTCCCATAAGGTGTAGAAAAATCCTTCTTCATCATTCCAACCGCCTGCGCAGATGCAAATAGTGATAACCGCCACCAGTGCAATCACAATGATTGCAAGAACCACGAGCATTACAATGGTTCCTTTGGCCATAAGGTTGTCAAACCAGTAGCTGAGTTTCTTCTTTATTCCTCTTTTTTTCATATTACCCTCCAATGTACTATTGCCCTAAAAACAGTCTATCATAAAGCGGAAAAAGGAATAAAATCCTTGGGCTCACGAATCTGATTGTTGAGCCTCTTTTCCATAAGAACTATATCGTACCACTTATTGAATTTGTATCCGCAAATCTGATGGCGTCCGGTCTGAACAAATCCCATTTTGCTATGGAACAGAATACTGTCGTTGGTTAAATGCTCATCTTTTTTTCTGTCGGTGGCTGCGATTTTACTGTAAAGAACATATACATTCTGTTTATAGAGGATTTCCTCAAGCTTTTTCAGTAATGCCTTACCCGCACCGGTTTTTCTTTTGCCCATATCGATATAAAGAGACAGTTCGGCACAATGGCTGTAAGCACTTCGCGGGTGAAATTTGTGAGCATAACAGTAGCCGATTATGCCGGATTCATCTTCAGCCACTAAATAGGGATAATCCGGAAGAATGTCAACTATTCTTTGTTCAAACTCCTGAAGTGAAGGCACCTCATATTCAAAGGTAACAGCAGTCTGTTCTATATATGGAGCGTAAATTTCTAATATTCTTTTGGCATCTTCTTTTGTTGCGGTCCTGATATTCATAGTAATCAACTCCTTACAACTACTTCTTATTGTTTATATACATCATATATAATTATCTTGTATTATATAAACTATATAAGGCTAAAACAAGAAAAAGGAAAAATATAATGAAAGAATATACAATAATCGAATTGAAAAAGGAGCAGTGGGAAGGAGTCCCCATTCCCATGAGATATACCACCAACGAATACTATGATGTACAGAAAATAAAAGAAAAGGACGGATTGATTATTCGCCTTGTAAAAAAAACTCTGGATGAGCCCATTAGCCATTATCCCGAGGAATATGATTTTCCGGATAAGCTCTTTGAGCCTCATTGGGAAAACGCCACTGCCTGGGGAATTGTTGAAGAAATTGATGGAAAGCCGGAGCTTATGGCTTGTATTGAAACCTGTCCCGAGGAATGGAGCAACCGTATGCTGGTTACCGAACTTTGGGTTCACGAAGACTATCGACGCAGAAGGGTTGCCCATAACCTTATGAAGCTGGCTATAAATCAGGCAAAAGAACAAAAAAGAAGAGCACTTATTCTTGAGACTCAGTCATGTAATGTAGCGGCAATCAGCTTTTACCTCCGGGAAGGTTTTGAGCTTATCGGCCTTGATACCTGTTGCTACCGAAATGATGATATCGCAAGAAAAGAAGTGCGCTTCAATCTTGGAATGTTTTTCTCGTATTAATTATTTAAAGAAAGCATCTTTTTTAAAATATTTGATAAAGCATATGGCAAATACTATTGAGCTGCAGGCCCATGTCAGGGGATAACAGGAGGATATTACGCTGAAGTGGTGCCAATGTTTGCAGGCGATGGTTAAGTATAATACTCTGAGCCCGCACCAAAACGAAAGCATTGTAAACATTGGAATTATTGACTTGCCGCAACCTCTTAATACACCTGCTGCGCAGTGTGAAAATGCTAACAGGCAGAAGAAAAGCCCTGCCGTTTTAATATGAATGGTTCCATATCTGATTGCTTCGGGATTGTCCACGAAAATGCCCAAAAACTGGGGAGCAAAAAGAATCATAACTGCTCCTACCACTTCGGCAAAAATGACTCCCAATGTAATTCCGATAAAGGAACCTTTTTTAATTCGGTCAATCTTTCCTGCACCAAGATTCTGGCTTACAAAGGTAGGAAGTGCCATTGACATACAGTTAATCGGCAGAAACACAAAGCCTTCAAACTTGGAGTAAGCCCCCATTCCACTCATTGCGTCGGAGCCAAAACTGTTAATGTGACTTTGTACACAAATGTTTCCGATGCTGATAACCGAATTTTGAAGCCCCATAGGAAGCCCCTGCATCAACACCTCTTTCATAATGTCCGGATACCACTTAATATAGGACAACTGAAGCCTTGTTAAATCGGTGGCACGAGCCATTCTGATAAAACAAAGAACTACTGCCAGAAACTGAGCGATAATTGTAGCAACCGCTGCACCTACAACGCCCTTTTTCCATACCGCTACAAAAAGAATATCCAGGATAACATTGGTTACCGATGAAATAACCAGATAGATAAGCGGATGGAAGCTGTCACCTAAGGATCTCATTATGTTCATTCCCGCATTATAAAAAACAATGGAAAATAACCCAATAAAATAAATTCTGAAATACAAGAGACTGTAAGGAAGAACATCCGCAGGGGTATCCATCATTACAAGCATTTTTGAAATTGAGAGAAGACCCACAGCAGTTCCCACAATTGATGCCAATATAGCCAATACTATGTTGGCGTGAACAGATTTACGGGTAGCTTCTTCATTTCCCTCGCCAAAGTGCTTGGAAATAACAATACCACCACCGGCACCGACACCACCCAAAAAGCCTACAATGAAAAAAGAAAGGGCACCACCGGCACTAACAGCGGCGAAAGCTTCTTTTTCAGCATAGTTTCCCAGTACCCAGGCATCTGTAATGCTGTAAAGTGACTGTAACAGCTGCCCCCAGAAAAGAGGAATGGTGAATTTTAATATTCCTTTTAAAATAGGACCGTTCAACAAATCAACGGACTTTGAATTAGTTTGCATTACAATATATAATCCTATCGATAATTTTTATTTAGAAGCAATCCAGATTTGCCATAAGGCATTCTTATATATTAGCACTAATGATTGTTATATTGTAGTAAAATTTCACCAAATATAAAGCGGACACCTTTCGGTGCCCGCTTATTGTTTAAAATGCAATTTTACTGATTTGCATCATCAATAATAGGAATAGCGATTGTTCTGACATTTGTTAAAATATCATCAAGTGTTTCTTCTGTATCAGGTCCGATTCTCCATAAAAGAGGTTCACTCATAAAATCGCCATAACCGGGAATAACTGCATAATTATCAGTTATTGAATTCTTACCCATTAATGCAATTGTTTCTGCTGCTCTCTTATCGAGGTGCATGTTCGCCATAGTGTCGGTATAGGGATTATAGCTTTCATAGCCGGGTACGAATGAATACCATAAATCATAAGCAACGGCAATTTTTTCAGCTCTGTCGCTGTCGTAGCATCCGGGGATAACAAATACATTATTCTGTGATTCCTGTACCAGTTTACCCTTAGGCCCCTTAGGGAACAATACATAACCGATTTCATCGGCCATATCGTAATAAGCATTTCCTCGTGACGCCATATATTCATCGTCAATACAGAAAACTGCTTCACCGTTTATAAACTGCTCTTGATAGTAATCCCAACCGGCTCCGAAAGGTCCATTCCAGTCATATTTTTTGTACATATCAAGTACCCAGGCAAGAGCTTCTTTAGTGTTTGCCGATTCGATTTCGTAGGTATAATTTCCTGATGCATCTACACCAACAAAAGATCCTCCATTAGAGAAAACAGCTGCTTTGGTCATTACACCTTCATTAACGCACAGACCCCAAATATCGATAACGCCATCCTTGTTGGTATCTCTTTGAACCTTCTTTAGAATCTTTTCAAATTCAGTCCAGGTCCAGGTTCCTTTGGCCTGCATATCGTAAATGGTATTGAAATCAACGCCTGCAGCCTTAAGGAGTCTCTTGTTAAAGAAAACACCGGTACGGGGTTCAGCGTAACCTGCATGCATTCCGTAGGAGCTACCCTTGTATGAATATAATAAATGAGTATTGTTGGCTATATACTCAGGGGCATTAAGGTCCAATGCGTCAATAGATGACAAATCGTAGCATAAACCTGTTCTCATTGCTGCAATGAGTTTTTCATTTCCGTTGTTGATGCAGTATACATAGTTGTTTTCATCTCCACCACCATTTACGTAACTGGTGAAAGAATTTGCAATTTCACCCCAATATTCATCACCTACATTATGAATCTTAAAGTTATATGTTTCCTGAGCCCAATTACGATAATCTAACTGAGCCTGCTCATATGCAGTCGAAGGTACAATGGGGTTAAGGTAACTATCTGAAGAATACCAGTCCTTAATAGTAACTTCAATACCACCCAAATCATAAGGAGCTCCGGTTTCGGGATCAATTAAGGTTTCGCACTTTGTCCACTTTGCATAATATGTTTTATTTCCGGTAGTACCTTCATCAATGG
>JAZUJC010000171.1:0-4853 GCA_045642625.1 Lachnospiraceae bacterium | reverse complement strand
AAATATCCTCTTGCTTTGGTTGGTGCTACTGTTTACGCAACCGCAAAGGATCATAAAACTGTTGAAGGAGTAATGACCATTGGAGCAGGAAAGCTTCGCGGTTATGATTCTTTTGGCATGCTCTGCTCAGGCGTTGAAATCGGTGTTACCGGTGATATGTTTGAAGGAGGAGATTATAACGGACTTCTTGTTTTACCTGATGATGCCGTACCCGGTGCTGATGTAAAGCCTATTGTCGGACTGGATGACTGGATTTTTGATATTTCAATTACTGCTAACCGTCCCGACTGTCAGAGCGTTTTCGGTATTGCAAGAGAGGTTGCTGCAGTGCTTAACAAGCCTGTAAAGGAGCCTGATTTGTCCTATACCGAAACAGGTGTAACAAAGGACTTTAAGGTAACGGTTGAAGCGCCTGACTTATGTCCCCGTTATTCATGCCACTATGTTTATGATGTAGAGATTAAGCAGTCTCCTCTTTGGATGAGACGTCGTCTTACACTTGTTGGATGCTCCGCAATTTCCAATATGGTTGATATTACCAACTATGTATTAAAGGAGCTGGGCCAGCCCATGCATGCCTTTGATGAAAACTATCTTGAAGGAAATGCAATTAATGTAAGAAGAGCTCACGATGGTGAGAAGATTGTAACCCTGGATGAAAAAGAATTTACTCTTAATAACAATAATCTTGTTATTTGCGATGGTGTGAAGCCTGTAGCTTTGGCAGGTATTATGGGTGGACTTAACTCAGAGATTCTTGATACTACTACAGCAGTAATGTTTGAATCAGCTAAATTTGCCCGTGAAAATATTCGTAAGAGCTCCAGCTCTCTTGGTCAGGTATCAGATGCAAGCGCACGTTACGCAAAGGGCGTAGACGAATATTCCTGCAATATGGCATTAAAGAGAGCCCTTCATTTGGTTGAGGAGCTTGGCTGCGGTAAGGTTTCATCCACACACTTTGATGTTAATACAGGCAATTCCATTGAACCTTCAGAGCTTAAGGTACTGGTAAGCCAGGTTAACGGAGTGCTTGGAATTACAGTTCCCAATGAAGATATTATTAATATTCTTACATATCTTAACTTCAGTCCCGTAATAAACGGAGATGAGCTTACAATTCAGATTCCTGCATACAGAAGTGATATGGAGTCATATCAGGATGTGGCTGAAGAAGTTATTCGTATGTATGGCTATGATAAGATTGTACCCACATTTATGCCTACAGCCCAGGTTACAGCCGGAGGTTATAATCTTCAGCAGAAAACCGAGCTTAAGATTAAGAAAGATTTGTGTGCTGCAGGTGCTTTTGAAGGGGTTCACTATTCTTTCTTCTCACCTTCAGATCTTGATATGCTCAAGCTTCCTGAGGATGCACCTGAAAGAAAAGCAATTAAGCTTATTAACCCCATAAATATTGACCTTTCTCTTATGCGTACCACCTTGGCACCCCAGATGATTACTGCAATGGCCAAGAACCAGAAGAGAGGTATTCTTGAGGGTCGTGTGTTTGAAATGGGCAGCAAATTTATACCCAAGTCATTACCGCTTACCGAGTATCCTGATGAGAGAGAAACTATCTGTATCGGTGTATGGGGCAACAACGAAGACTTCTTCTCGGTAAAAGGTCTTGTTGATGCAGTGGCTAAGTCATTGGATATTTCTTTTGACTATGAAGTCAGCGAAAAAACCTTTTTACATCCCTACAGAACTGCAAAGGTTATTTGTGAAGGCGTAGAAATCGGATATCTTGGACAGCTTAGATATGAAATCATTGATGAACTTGACATGAGAGTAGATTCTTATGTGGCTGAAATTGATTTGAGACTTCTTACCAAGTATTACGGAAAGAGCAGGAGATTTAAGATTCTTCCCAAGTTTCTTGAGGAAAAGCGTGATTTTTCTTTTGTGATGGCTAAGGATATTACCTGTGCTCAGATTGAAAAGGCTATTGCTGAATCCTGTGATTACATTACCAAGATTGAACTTTTCGATATTTATGAAGGCGTTCAGCTGGGGCTTGATAAGAAGAGTATGGCATTCTCTGTTGTATTTACTCCCAAAGATGAAGAATTTACTGCAGCCTTCATTGACGGTGAGGTTGAAAAGATTCTTAACAATCTTAAAGACAAATATAATGTTACCTTAAGGGCATAGTATTTTTCTTTCTTTTGTAGTAATATATATAGGTTAAATTGTACGGTGGCATGGAAAATTATTTTTCATGCCACATGGTGCGTTTTTTAGAAAATCATTTTTGAGAGGATTTTAGGATGGAAGTAAAGAACTGTTGGGAAAAATATTCAGTAAAGCAATTACGTGAATTAGAAGTTTTTTGTAAAGACTACAGAGACTTTCTTGATAACGGAAAGACCGAGAGAGAATGTGTAAATGCAATTGTTAACCTTTGCGAGAAGAGCGGTTATGTTGAGCTTGAAAAGGCAATAAGCGACAAAATGAAGCTTAAAAAGGGTGACAAAGTTTACGCTGTTAATATGAATAAGGCAATTATGCTTTTCA
This sequence comes from Lachnospiraceae bacterium, assembly GCA_045642625.1. Lineage (GTDB taxonomy): Bacteria > Bacillota > Clostridia > Lachnospirales > Lachnospiraceae > UBA1258. Next base: position 2,333 of record JAZUJC010000171.1, on the reverse strand, counting down.
ATATAGGTGAAGAGCCGCTTGAAAAGGGTATGAATATCCTTGGAGCCCATATCGACTCCCCCAGAATTGATGTTAAGTCAAATCCTTTATATGAGGATTCTGATATTGCTTATCTTGATACTCATTACTATGGCGGTGTTAAGAAATATCAGTGGGTTGCCATTCCCCTTTCACTTCACGGTGTAGTTGTTAAAAAGGATGGTACCACAATTGAAATGGCAATAGGTGAAGAAGAGGACGATCCCGTATTCTTTGTATCCGATTTATTGATTCACCTTGCACAGGATCAGATGGAAAAGAAGGCTTCAAAGGTTATTGAAGGTGAAGCTTTGGACATTATTGTAGGCAACAAGCCCCTTGTAGTTAAGCCTAAGAAAGGTGAAGAAGCCAAGAAAGAAAAGGATCCTGTAAAAGCTATGGTTCTTAAGATTCTTAAGGACGACTATGATATGGACGAGGATGATTTTCTTTCTGCTGAGCTCGAAGTTGTTCCTGCCGGAAAGGCAAGAGAAGCGGGCTTTGATAAGAGCATGATTTTGGCATACGGTCAGGATGACAGAGTATGTGCTTTCTCATCACTTTTTGCAATGCTTCAGGTTAAGGATGTTAAGAGAACCTCATGCTGTATTCTTGTTGATAAAGAGGAAATCGGTTCTGTTGGTGCAACCGGTATGACTTCGCTTTATTTTGAAAATGTTATGCGCGAGATTATGGAGCTTATGGGTGGCTCAAATGAACTTAAACTTCACAGATGTCTTGCTAATTCAACAATGTTAAGCTCCGATGTTAATGCAGCATATGATCCTTCTTATGCCAGCGCATTTGAAAAGAAAAATACTTCATTTATGGGTTCGGGAATGGTATTCAGCAAGTTTACCGGTTCAAGAGGTAAGTCAGGCTCAAATGATGCCAATGCTGAGTTTATTGCATATATCCGAAAGATTATGGATGATGAGAAGGTTTCCTTCCAGATTGCAGAGCTTGGTAAAGTAGATGTGGGCGGTGGCGGAACTATCGCATATATTATGGCAAAATATGGCATGAATGTAATTGATGCCGGCGTTGCAGTTCTTAATATGCATGCTCCCTATGAAGCCACCAGCAAGGCAGATGTATACGAATCAATGAGAGGTTATATCGCATTCTTAAATGCTCCCGGAATGTAAAGGGTATATATGGAAGCTTTATTAAAAAAGGATTATTATTTTGATTTACCGGAGGAACAGATTGCACAGGATCCCCTGGAGGATCGTTCTTCCTCAAGGCTTATGGTACTTGATAAAAACACCGGCGAATATGAGCACAAGTCTTTTAGAGATATTAAATCATATCTGAAAAAAGGTGATTGTCTGGTGCTTAATAACACCAAGGTTATTCCCGCCAGGCTTTACGGTGTAAGGAAAGATACCGGTGCAGCCATTGAGATTTTATTGTTAAAAAGACGCGATAAAAATGTATGGGAAACCCTGGTTAAGCCCGGTAAGAAAGCAAGGATCGGTCAGGAAATCATATTCGGAGACGGCCTTTTGTCATGTAAAGTTATAGGTATTGAAGAAGAGGGCAACCGAATAATTGAATTCAGTTATGACGGTATATTCGAGGAAATACTCGATAAACTGGGTGAAATGCCTCTTCCGCCTTATATTACGCATAAACTTGAGGACAGAAACCGTTATCAGACGGTGTATGCCAAGTATGAGGGCTCTGCTGCGGCACCTACTGCGGGACTTCATTTTACCAACGAACTGCTTGAAGAAATAAAGGTGATGGGGGTAAATGTTGCTTTTGTAACTTTACATGTAGGACTTGGTACTTTCAGACCGGTAAAAGAAGATAACCTTTTAAATCATCATATGCATTCCGAGTGGTATCAGGTTACTCCTGAAACAGCAGCGATTATTAATGCCACTAAGAAACAGGGGGGCAGGGTGATTTGTGTCGGAACCACCAGCTGCAGGACTATTGAAAGTGCTGCCGATGAATATGGAAAGGTGGTTGCCGGTGCAGGGGATACCGAGATTTTTATATATCCCGGCTATAAATTTAAGGTACTTGATTGTTTGATCACCAATTTTCATTTGCCTGAGTCAACACTTATTATGCTAGTATCGGCTCTTGCCGGCAGGGAAAATGTGCTTAGAGCATACAATGAAGCGGTTAAAGAAAAATATCGTTTTTTTAGCTTTGGTGATGCTATGTTTATAAAAGATTAGTAATGGAATAGTCCGCCACGGCGGATTTAGGACAGTGCAGTTATGAAAGATTCTTTTGAAAACGATTTGGATATGACCCAAATTGATTTAAGCGATGGTGAAGATAATAACGGTAAAAAG
>JAZUJC010000170.1:0-3267 GCA_045642625.1 Lachnospiraceae bacterium | reverse complement strand
TTGGGAGAAAGACCGGATATATATTTGGCTGATCATACCGATGAATTTAAAGACAGGGTTGTGGTAAAAAGATCAAAAGAGGCCTGCAAAGAATATCTTGATAAGAGAGCGAAGGAACTTACCGATATGGGAATGCCTGCTAAAGGTTCCTTGGAGATTATGTATAACTGTACGGTAACCTTTAACGGAAAAGAATATTCCTACATTTGCCAGCAGGGTGTCAACGCGGATATGTCCATTTATAAAATCGAAAAAGGTACCCAGCCTAAGGATGCTTCGGAAATAGCAATTACCCCTCAGGTATCGGAAAGAACCGGAGCACAGATCGGTGATGTTATAACAATTGATTTTGGAGCGGAGAAAAAAGACTGCATGGTTACAGCTATTTTCCAGACCATGAATCAGCTGGGAGAAGAAATTAGACTTCATCCCGACGCTGAGGTTGATTCTCAAAAGCTTGCCGGAAATATGCAGGTTCAGTTTACTTTTACCGACAATCCCAGCCAGAAGGAAATTGACAGAAGAAGAGATGAGCTTAAGATTTATTTTGATACCGATGAAGTTATGAATGCCAGTGAATTTTGTGTTGATTGTACTAATGTATATGACCTTATGAGAAGTATTCAATTCCTTCTTTTGGGCTTAACAATAGTGGTAATTATTCTCGTTACCATCCTTATGGAAAGATCGTTTATAGCCGACGAGAAGTCGCAGATTGCCATTCTTAAGGCAATAGGCTTTAAGAGCGGGGATGTAATCAGATGGCAGGTATACAGGTTTGCCCTGGTAGCCCTGGTTTCAGCCGTTTTGGCCGGAGTTCTTTCGATTCCGGTAACAAAGCTTTGCATTACACCCATATTTGCAGGTATGGGAGCTTCACATATCAGTTACAACATAGTTGTATGGAAGGTATTTGGCCTGTATCCGGCAATTGTTGTGGGCGCTACAGTAGCAATTGCGTTTATAACTGCACTGTACACAAGAACAATCACCAGCAGAGATACAGCAGGAATCGAATAATAATTGGTCGGAGGAAAGAAAAATGAAGATTATAGAAGTTAAGGATTTGTGTAAAACTTATGTTGTAAATAAAAGACAGAATAATGTATTAAAGAACGTAAACTTTTCGGTGGAAGAGGGTGAAATGATTGCCATTATGGGACCTTCCGGTTCAGGTAAATCCACGCTTTTATATACTGTTTCGGGAATGGACAGCATTACAAGCGGCGATGTGTTCTTTGACGGAAAGGACATTTCCAAAATGAAACAGGACGAATTGGCCGAATTAAGGCTTGAGGATATGGGTTTCATTTTCCAGCAGATGTTTATGATGAAAAATCTTACAGTACTTGATAACATTGTTCTTCCCGCTTTAAAGAGTAATAAGAAGGATGAGACAAAAGCAGAAATAATTAAAAGAGGCGAGGCTCTGATGCATAAGCTGGGAATTGCTGATATTGCTGATAATGATATCAACGAAGTATCAGGCGGACAGCTTCAGAGAGCCTGCATTTGCCGAAGCATGATTAACAACCCGAAGGTTCTTTTTGCCGATGAGCCTACCGGTGCATTGAACCGTGCATCCTCCAATGAGGTTATGGAGGAGCTTACCAAGCTCAATAAGGAGGGAACCACAATTATAATGGTTACCCATGATGCCAAGGTTGCAGCCAAGTGTTCCAAGGTTCTTTATATTGTTGACGGAAATATTAAGGGTGAATACGATAACTCTGACCGATTCAATCTTGAGGAGAAAGAAGTGGACAGAAAATTAAACAACTGGCTTATGGATCTTGGCTGGTAGGATTATAAAAGCGATTGGTATCAGGCATTAAGTGACAGTTTTAGCTATTAGATAAGTATTATGCAGGAGATACCTTCTTTGCCCGGTCGGAAACCCGACCTGGCAAAGTAAGGTATTTTTTTATTGCCACGAATGAGGCTTATAGTGCATAATGAGTATAAATTTGCCCGAAAAATACGGAGTGTTGAGAAATAGTTTTTGTCGGGTAAATATAGCATAACTGTGATTTAAGAGGAAAAGAAAATGTATAAAATAATGTCGGCTGATGATGCCATAAGCTTAATAAAAGACGGAGATGTAATAGGCCTCAATTCATTTCTGGGAATAGAAAACCCTACAGAACTCCATGAGGCTTTATACAAGCGCTATCAGGCCACGGGCTCTCCAAAGCACCTTACAATAGTATCCAGTGCAGGTTTTGGCCTTTGGGACGAAAACAGAAACGCTGAAGGTTATATAAGAGACGGTGCGGTTGATAAAATAATATGTGGTCATTTCGGAGCGATGTATAGCACCAAGAGACTTGTTTTGGAGGACCGTTTTGAGGCATATAACCTTCCCCTCGGATGCATTTCCCATGCTATAAGAGCTCAGGCAGGAGGCCTTCCCGGTTCTTTGTCAAAGGTAGGTCTTGATATTTTTGTGGATCCCAGAATTTCCGGACCGGGTATCAATTCCATATCAAAGGATGATTCATATGTAAAATATGTGGAAGTTGACGGTGAAGATTTCCTGTATTACAAGCTTCCCCAAATTAAAGTGGCACTTATAAAGGGAACCGCTGCCGATCACAAAGGAAATATTACCTTTGATGATATGTATATGTCGGGGGATGCGCTTTCTCTTTGCCAGGCAACCAAGGCCAACGGAGGCAAGGTTATCGTACAGGTGGACCGTATTGTAAGCACCCCATCAAGACCAAGAAATACAATTATTCCCGGTTGTTTTGTGGACGCAATAGTTATGGTTCAGCCCGAACCTCGCCATGCGGCTTATGAATCTTTGACCGGTAGCTTTGAGATACCTTATTCTCAGTGGACCGACTGGAGCGAAATGCTGGAAAAACGCACTTCAACAAAGAATGCGGTAAATGTGGCTGCCAATATAATCGGTAAGCGCGCCGCTATGGAGCTAAAACAGGATGATATTGTTAATATAGGCGTAGGCATCCCGGAGATGGTAACAAAATATGCCAGGGAGAGCGGTATACTTAATAAAGTAACATTAACGGTAGAATCCGGTGGAATCGGAGGCTTTCCTGCCTCGGGAACCGTATTTGGAGCGGTAATAGGTGCAAACTGTATGATTGATATGGCCAACCAGTTTGATTTATACAATAACGGTGGGTTGGATATCTGTTTTATGGGTGGTATAGAAATAGACAAATACGGAAATGTTAATGCTCATCGCGGCCCGGGAGCCTTTGCGGGAGTAGGCGGTTTTGCCAACATTACCGCACAGAC
>JAZUJC010000169.1:0-3022 GCA_045642625.1 Lachnospiraceae bacterium | reverse complement strand
TCCGACTTGACAGATTTGAGTTTGAAGAGTTTCATAAAGAAACATTTTGGATTAAATGTTTTTCAATGAAGGAGCGGGGAGTTGGACTCAGCCGCAATACTGCGCTTATGCGTGCTTGCGCTGACTATGTTCTTTTCAGTGATGAGGACATAAGGCTTGATGAGGATTACGAGAAAATCATAATGGATTCTTTTGCAGCTCATCCCGATGCTGATTTGATTACTTTCAACATGGAAGTGGATCCAAGAAGAAAAACCTACGAGAATACCGATTTTCACAGAATCAGGTTTTATAATTTCGGAAGATACCCCACCTATGCGGTGGCTGCCAGGAGAGAAGCGTTGGTAAGAGCAGGTGTTTCTTTTTCGCTTTTGTTCGGAGGCGGCGCCAGATACAGTGCCGGTGAGGACAGTCTCTTTTTACACGACTGTCTTAAGGCCGGGCTTCATTTATATGCCGATAAGCCTTACATAGGCCAGGAAATATATCGTGAATCTACATGGTTTAAAGGTTTTAACGAAAAGTTTTTCTTTGACAGAGGGGTCCTTTATCCTTATCTGTACGGTAGATTTGCAAGGCTTTGGGCCTTTCGGTTTCTTTTTACCAAAAGAAAAGAGGTTTGCAAAGACGTTTCCTTTAGGAAAGCTATGAAATGGATGAAAGCAGGAATAAAAGAGGGCCGAAATATTCGGGGAAAAGGAGTGAAGAACTAACATGGACCATAAAGCAAAATGTAAAAGAATGAAAAAATTCCGTAAGTTTATTGCCGATAAGCTCGGTGTTGATCTTCATCAGAAGGAATGTACCTATGAAGGAGAATGTTCCGGAACCTGTCCTAAATGTAAGCAGGAAGAAGAAATTTTAAATAAGGCTCTTTTGTCAAAGGGTGCGGTTACTGTTGCAGCCGTGGCTACTGCTGTTTCCATGTCAGGCTGCAGCCCTGCCAATAATCCGAAACCTCATCTTAGCAGTGTATCTCAGTTAGAATATGTGGATGGCGAGGAAACAGCGCCTCCCGAAATAGAAGAGGGGGACATTGAAATACTGGAGGGCGATGTTGTTGCTCCCATCGACGATCTTGTGGGTGAGGTTGCTATCCCTATTGATGATTTGGAAGGAGCCACCACAGAAGTAGAGCCTGAATGCAGTACCGGTGATAATTCCGGTGGTGATGTTATCGAAGAAGGTGGTCTTGAATTAGTTGAACCGGATCCCGATTATGTTGATCTTGAAGGCGATGTTCTTATGCCTGTAGAAGATAGTGGAGTGGTAGGCAATGTGAAGGAATTACTTCACAAGATAACCTTTATTTCGTAGGGCAGGGAAATGGCTAAATTTTCAGTTATGAGCATTAACCGACATCGCCTTGAAACAGACGGTGACGGTGTTACAACCTTAATAGGCCTTAGCGGATGTCCGTTAAAGTGCAAATATTGTATAAATGCCAAGGGGCTTTCGAAGTCTCCGGATAAGTATGTAGTATGTTCACCCAAGGATTTGGCTGAAAATATTATGCAGGACTACTGTTATTTTGTGGCAACCGGCGGCGGCGTAACCTTTGGCGGTGGTGAGTCATTGCTTCATGCCGAGGCAATTCATGAAATACGCAGCATTTTGCCCGAAGATATCAGCATAAATGTGGAAACAAGCTTAAATGTTCCGAGACACCTGCTTAGCCTTGTTTTGGATGATATATCGGAATTTATAATAGATATTAAGGATGGTAACCCCAATATTTATAAAGCATATACAGGGGTGGCACCATCTAAGGCCTATGAAAATTTGATTTTCCTGGCAGGCATGGGGCTTCAGAATAAATGCCGCATCAGGATTCCGTTGATTCCTGATTTCAATTCCCAAACCGATATTGAGAGGACCGAGGCCTTCGTAAGGTCATTTGGATTCGAGAACATCGATATTTTCGACTATGTTATCAGGGAATAATACCGTGTAGTTATTTGCCCGGCTGTGCGGGGCTGATGTGTGATTTTTGAATATGAACAAAAATTGAATATTATGATTGGATGCCCAATAGAAGTTCCGGCAGGTGAATTAAGCCTTCCGGAACTTTTTTATGTTTGAAAAGGCGTATAAATAGCGAAAACTGCTACTCCTGAAAATGAAAAGTGCAATTTTTGAAAAGGAATTGTTTATTTATCATTTCTTTTTGGTGATAGAATATACGACGGCAAAAGAAAATAAGATTAGTACTGAATATACGGAGTAAATTTTAATGAGTATGTTTAAGAATAAAACAAAAGATATTAACGAAGCCACACCTCTGCTTTTTCTGGCAGGCCCGATGTTTTTTGAACTTCTTTTGAATATATGTATCAACAATGTTGACACACTGATGCTTAGCCACTATTCGGAAACCGCTGTAGGGGCGGTTGGTAATGCCAATCAGGTAATGTTCCTTTTGATACTGATGTTCAACATTATCGCGACAGCAACCTCTGTTATTGTGGCCCAGTATCTGGGGGCAAAAAAGCACGAGAAAATGAATATGATTTATACCCTGTCAGTATTGGTAAACCTTGTCATGGGTATATTATTAAGCGCCCTTTTTGTTTTGCTTAAATCTCCGATTTTGTCTCTTTTAAATGTTCCCGAAAACATGCTGGGTGAGGCAAACGTTTATATTAACATTGTTGGCGGTGCACTGTTTTTACAGGCTGTTTACAATGTAATGCTTCAGATATTAAGGTGTAACGGCTTTGCAAAGGTTGGTATGTATATATCTATAGTTATTAACCTTATCAATGTTTTGGGTAACTATTTATTCCTTTACGGTCCTCTTGAATTCCTTAAGCTGGGCGTTGCCGGTGCAGCCATCCCTACGGTACTGGCCCGACTGATGGCGGTTATTATTTCCATTGCTTTCTTCTACAGGAAGAAAATAGGCAAAATTGCGGTTAGATTCATTAAGCCCTTCCCCGGAAGAATGCTTTGGGATCTGATCAAAATCGGTCTTCCCTCTGCGGGAGAGAATATGTTTTACAACATATATCAGCTGATTCTT
>JAZUJC010000168.1:0-3541 GCA_045642625.1 Lachnospiraceae bacterium | reverse complement strand
AATTGCAGCTTTTTGATGATATGTATGGTGATGATCCGGAAGGGTCTGTAAGCAATCTCGTAGCCTGTCCGGCAGCTGATAGCGGAAGATTGTCAGAGGTCTATTTTGACGGTACATACTATCACGCCAGTGCTTCGCTGGATTTCTCCAATATATCTCCTTCTAACATTAATAAGCTTAACAACCAGCACTTTTATTTTGGGTGCTCCTGGGGCTGTAGCGAAGGCTTTAATATTGAGTTTAAAACCGACGGCGACGGTACTCAAAGCTCAAGCTCTAACCTTGTGCGTGCGGTAGAGCATAAATATACGGTAGATATAAGCGACTGTACCAGCGGAAGCGAAATAGTAGACAGGATATTTGCTTATGTTACTGCAAACCCGGCATCAGGTAACGGAACCTATACACCTACTATGGGCGGTATAAAGGTAAGCCACTCCAATGAATTGCTAAAGGACGGAAATAAACTTTTGATTGTATGCCCCGACAATAGGAGTAGTGCAACTGCTGCAAAAAATCAGTTTAATGGGGAAGGCGCAGGCAGTAATGCCGGTAAGCTTGAATGTACCGAGCTTGCAGCTTTGGGCGCCGTGGAAGATAAGATTAACGATATACGTATTCAAAGCGGTACCGAAAAGGATCACGGAATCGAGCTTCATACTCATCGTATGAATTCGGGCAGAATCGGCACAAAAGGTATAGATGTCACAACAGCGGCAGGTGCCGGTCGTGGTATCGATAAAGCCAAAGGTGCCCTTGGTAAAATTGCCGAATGGCGCAGTGAACTTGGTGCTTTCCAAAATCGCCTTGAGCATGCCGTAAATATTAATAATAATGCTGCTGAGAATACTCAGGCAGCCGAGTCATTAATCAGAGATGCCGACATGGCAAAAGAAAGTCTTGAGTATGCAAATACCAATATTCTTATGCAGGCCGGTCAGTCAATGTTAAGCCAGGCTAACAGACAGCCGGACAGAGTGCTTTCATTACTGCAATAATACTTATTTTTGAGGTGCAGACAACTGACATAAGTGTTATTATTATGTAGGTATCATTTGGCAGCACATCGAGGAAAGAAAATGTATTATTTTGACCCTACATATATATTGGTGATAATCGGTGCTCTTATTTGTATGGCTGCGTCCATCAATATGAAGAGCACATATAAAAAATATTCTAATGTAACTAACACCAGGTTTGTTACTGCAAGGGATGTGGCGGAGGATATTTTGCACAGTGCCGGTATTTACGATGTAAGAATCGAGCACGTTGCAGGAGATCTTACCGACCACTATTCATCTAAGGAGAAGGTACTTCGCCTTTCTGATACTGTTTATAATTCCACATCAATAGCGGCAATCGGTGTTGCGGCCCACGAGTGCGGTCATGCAATCCAGCACCAGCAGCAGTATGGTCCTCTGGCTCTTCGCTCTGCTTCTGTGCCCGTAGCCAATATCGGTTCTTTTTTGTCATGGCCGGTAATCATTATAGGTCTTATGATGAACTCCTCCACAGGCCAGACTGTGGCTATGGTGGGAGTATTTCTTTTTACCGCGGTAGTTCTTTTTCAGCTTATTACCCTTCCGGTGGAGTTTAATGCCTCTAAGAGGGCTATGAATATTTTAAGCAGTCGACACATTTTATATGATAATGAGCTTCCTGCTGCAAGAAAGGTACTGACGGCAGCAGCATTAACATATGTAGCAGCTTTGATGTCCACAATCCTGCAGTTGTTGCGTATCCTGCTTATTGTAAGTGGCAATGATAGGGGAAGAAGGAGACGATAATGAATACAGTGATGGTAGCAACGGCAATTTTAAACCTGCTTGCAGGTATCGGTATATTTTTGGTGGCATGTAGTATGATGAGCTCAAACCTTGAAGCATTAAGCTCAGAAGGCTTGAAGGTTCTTTTTTCCAAGGCAGCCAAAAGCAAGTGGCTTGGTGTAGGAATCGGTACGGTTGGTACTGCGGCAATCCAAAGCTCCGGTGCTACGACTGTTATGACAATCGGTTTCGTTAATGCGGGAATAATGTCGCTTTATCAGGCGGCAACCATTATATACGGTGCCAACATCGGCACCACAATTACCGGTCAGATTGTTGCCCTGGGTATGTTCGGAGGCGGTAATCGTGTATCAACTACTCTTATTTTTTCAGGGTTGGCCGGTATCGGTTCGTTTATCAAAATGTTTGGTAAGAAGGATAAGCTTAAGCTTTGGGGCGGTATAATAACCGGCTTTGGTATGCTTTTTGTGGGTCTCCACATCATGAGTGGCGCCATGGAGGATTTCGCAAAGCTTCCCGAGGTAAGCGCTTTTCTTTCAAAGATTACCAATATGTTTCTTTTGGTGCTTATAGGTGCGGTGCTTACAGCTATCGTACAAAGTTCTTCGGTAATGACCTCTGTAGCGATTACAATGCTTGTGGCAGGTCTTATCTCTCTTGATCAGGGTATTTTCCTTACAATGGGTTCCAACATCGGTTCCTGTGTAGTAGCTCTTTTGGCCGGTTTAAGCGGCAGCAAGAATGCAAAAAGAACATCACTTATTCATCTTTTCTTTAACGTAAGCGGTGTAATTGTATTCCTGATTATAGGCTTTATCCTGCCCCTTGTTACAGGCGGAAGCTACAGCTTTGGAATTATATTTGAACGCTTTTTCCCGTCAGCACCTCAGACCCAGCTGGCTATGTTCCATACCGTGTTTAACGTGCTTACGGTTCTTTTGATAATGCCCTTGACCAATCTGCTGATCGGCATCGTAAAGAAGATTATGCCCGACATTGAGCGTGATGAGGTTCAGGATACCCGCAAAGAGCGCCTTTACTATGTTGATGAAAACATGTTAAAGACTCCCGTAATTGCGGTTAAGCAGGTTAAAAACGAAATCGTAAATATGGCCGATTTGGCTATGCGTAATTTCACTATGTCGCTGGATATTATTTGCAATCTGGAATTTGGCAAGCAGGGCGAATTTGAGGCCAATGAAAAAGAACTTAACTTCGTTAACAGAGAACTGGTTAAATTTATTGTTAAGCTTTCAAAAGCACCGTTAAATGAAAAGGACCATGATTATCTTGCCACTGCGATTCGTACAATAAGCGATCTTGAACGTGTAGGTGACTATGCCGAGAACATTGTCGGCTACGCCAAGAGCCTTGAAGAGGCGGGAGAAGGCTTCTCTGTATCGGCAGTTGCCGAGATTAAATACGTTCATGAGCGTGTGAGCATGCTGTTTGAAAATGTAATGAAGGCATATATCGATCTTGATTTTGATGCACTTGATGCCACAAATAAAATAGAAGATGAAATCGACAGGCTTACAGCCAGAATGGAAGAAAATCATATTACAAGACTTGGCGAAGGTATTTGCACACCTATGGTAGGTGCACATTACTTATCTCTTTCAGCCAATACAGAGCGTATTGCCGACCACCTTGTAAATGTGGCCAAGACAATCAAGGAGTACGCGTAATATCACTGATTCTTTAAAAACATGCTTGCACGCTGGTTGTCGGGGATAACCCAGGTGGAAACCTCC
>JAZUJC010000167.1:0-11856 GCA_045642625.1 Lachnospiraceae bacterium | reverse complement strand
TGTATAAGCGTGATTTGCAAGATTCCACTGAATGTTGGGGTTCATTGCCTTTAAGTAACTGTTAAGGGAAGTAATGAATCCCTTTGTTCCCCAGTCTCTGTCTCGGTCATTCCAGGTGTGGTCGGTACAGGTAAATACGCGGGCATTGGCATTATGACTCTTTACTGCGTAGTATAAGCTTCTAAAGGTATTTGAGTAGTTGGTCATAAATGCATCTCTTGAAATATTACCTGCCCAGTACCAGCGACCGGTAGTATTTAAGAATGTATTTACTTCATTTCCCAAAATCCAGTTATCAACATGAAGACCGCTCTTGCTCCAATATTCTGCCAAGAACATAAACAAAGCTTCAACCTTTTCGCGACCGGCAGCTTCTTCCATATTGAAAGCGTAGTAATTGTATCCGGGGGTTCGACCGGTAGGGCAAATTAAGTCACTTGCCTGACTACTCCAACGAATCATAAGCTGCATTGTTACGGTACCGCCATTTGAGTTGGCTGCCTTAATTAAGGAGTTGTAATCAATATGGTGGGTAGGAGTGTAAAAATAATATGTTTTGCCATTGTAGTTATAGGCTACGTCGTAGGAAGAAGGTGATCCGACTAGCTGCTCAAGATATACATTGTGGAATGTATTCTTGTCACCCATTCCGGTATCATAAGCACCCTGGCGTCCCTTTTTTGATGCAGGGGTAGGATATGCGGCAGTATAACTTGCAAGGGCCTGAGGATTATCAATAAATCTTCCGGGTGATATTACATAATAGGAATCTTCACTTTCTTTAACCGCTAAAGCTACCTGTGACATAAGGTTTCCGCTGACGGGATATGATACAGTGATTTCATCGTCTTTCTCAATGGTAGCAAGTGAAGAGATAACAGTTCCGTATACAGGATCAAGCTTTACTAAGTGATAAGCATCGTCGTAAGAGGCAATTCTGTCCTCAACAAATGCTTTTACGACTACTGAGCCTCCTTCAATTGTTACCGAATTAATTACTGCACTGTTTGGTGTAGGTTCCATTTCAACTGTTCCGTTTATAACTACAAAATCCTGACTTGCGCTATAGGGTGAATAATATTTTTCTCCGGTGGAATCAATGAAATATGAGCGAGCTCGTATACTACAGGTTTCTTCTGCCCGGATTCTTTTAAGAACTACCGCACCGTTGATATAGCAGGTATCCTTAATCTTTAACTTTTTGGTAAAGTCGGAGGAATATGCATATTCGATTTCATATCCGGCGGCATTGCTTTCAATGGGTTTAAAATATACAAAAAGAAAACCGCTTGCAGGATTTGAAATTCTGTCGATTTCGGGAGTTATAGGATTAAGCTCTTCCCATATAGCAAAAAGCTTAACATACTTTTCATCTATATCAGGCTTATCAACCACATAGGCATTGTTAATATCATCAAGATAGTGATCTCTGTCCATTAATGATACCCAGCCTAAGAAAGAATAGCCCACCTTTTTGGGAGTAGGTATCACTACCTCTTCACCAAAGGTAAAGGAGGTGGCATATTCAAGGTCTTCATCAAAATAACCACCGTCCAGCTCATAATAAATATTTGCTGTATTGGGGTCAAAAGCCTCATTGCCGCTTACATCGGAATCTCCTTCCGTTTCATCGGCAAAAGCACTGGTTCCCGGCAAAAGACAAAAAATCAAAGCCGCGAAAATACAAAGTAGAAGTAAACATTTCTTTTTCATAAAATTCTAACATTCCCATCCTTTGGATTTAGTATTGATTATAAGAAAATACTACGGATGTGATACAAATCTAAACCACTTAAGGTCGAAGTTGCTTCCGGGTAGGAACACAAGAGTAACTTTACCATTTACAGGGGTATTCTGTAAAGGAAGTTCATGCTCTTTAAGCTCTTCACTGTACGGAATTTCAACCATTTGCTTATAGGTTTTTTCGCCTTCGGTGAAAATAAAGTGTACGGAGGTTTTTTCGTTGTTGGAGCGACCGCAAACAGTTATTGAAGATAATCCCTTTGTAAAGTTCATTTCTTCAAATTCGATGCTGACGTTATTACCTATTTCTTTTATCATGTCATCGCAAACGGTAAAGCTGTCACCGGTAATTCGGGTATTTAATACAGCATCAATTTTTTCGTAGGCCTTCTCAAACTTTTTGAAGGAGAAGCCCTTTAAGGAAATGCGACCTTTGGCATCAAATTTGATTGTAATCTTGGTGGTGCCTTTAATTCGGCGGGAAAGCTTAAAGGTGTTTTCCTGGTAGTGATTGTACCAGGTTTGAGCCTCATAGAGGAATTCGCCCAGGCACTCGCCGGTTTCGGCATCTCCTTCCCAAATTGACAGGGGAAGTTCGTTTTCGAATATAAATATAGGAAGGGTAATTTCATCGGAACCAAATTCACCGAAATCAATATTATCGTAGGTAAGGAAAATCTTACCGTCGGTAGGTACATGAACACCGCCCTGGAAGGAGAGCTTGGCATCGTGCGAACAATCCGAATACTGGATTCCGGGAACAAAATCATAGGGATTTTGGGTTGCCTTTCCTAAACCGGTTACTTCAAATTCAAGCTCGGAAATAATTTCCGAAAGCTCGGTACCGTTTTTTGCACTTGCAGTGAGCCTGAATTCACCGTCTCCTATAGCTTTAACCTTAGCGGTATTTCCGATTACCTCAACTTTAACGAAATTGGCCTCAACTCCATCAAGTGTGAGAGCTTTTACCGTAACATTCTGATCGGTTGCATTTTGAGGGAAGCAGGCAAAAGAAACTTCTGTCTCTGTTTCTTTTGCATTAAGCCTGTTTGTTCCTTTATTAATAAGGTCGATTCTACGAACCGGAATGTCGTGTTTTTCTTCAGAAATATAGTTGGCATCCATAAAGCACTGACCGCAGGGATATTCGGCGGCAGCAGCATTAAGGGTAAGCTGACCGGTTTTAAGATTATCACCGGAAACAGTGACGGTAATATCCCCGGTTTTACCGTTTGAGGCAATTATTGCCAGAAGTTTTCCCGAGAAAAGCTTTCTTGAAGATCCTTTGTACTGTTCGTAATCAGTGGAGTCACCGTTATCAAGACCCACTAATATACCGGCTCCTTCCACACTGACATTTACCCGGTCTCTTGCATTAAGAACCGGATTACCGTTTTCGTCTTCGGTGGAAATTGTAACAAAAATAAGGTCTTCGGGAGTTGCCAGCAGGGTATCCTTATCAGCATTTAATACTATATTCTCAGAGTCGCCGAAGGAAGAGGATATATCGGTTGCAATTATTTCTCCCGATTCACTGTAGGCTACTGCTTTAATGATTCCGGGTTTATAAGGAATCTGCCAATTTCCGGAAAGAGTCAGTCCGTGGGCATGGTCGATGGACTTCTTTCCAAGGAATTCATCGTCAAGATAAAGACCTACCTCGGGAGCATTTGAGTAAACCGCAATATCGATTATCTGACCGAGGTTATAGTCCCAATAAGGAAGAACATGCACCATGGGGGCTGTTTTGTAATCGGTCCATTCTGCCTGATAGTGGTAGAATGTGTCTTTTTCAAATCCCGCAGTATCAATCTGGCCAAAGTAGGAGTTTTTGGTAAAGTAGGGGGTAGGTTCACCAATATAATCCCAGCCAGTCCAAATATACTGTCCAAAAACGAAGTCTCTGTCTCTATGCTCGGTTACAACCCTGTCAACACTTTGGGCACCCCAGTTGGTGGTACAGTTTCCAAGGCATGAACACTGGCCGTCATCGTAGGTGAGCAGTCTTTGGCTAAGGGGGAAATGATATATTCCGCGGCTTTGAACGGTAGAAGCGGTTTCACTTCCGAAGATACAGCGGTCAGGATGGGCTTCATGGTGCGCATCGTACATTCTTTCGCCATAGTTGTAGCCTGCCATTTCCAGGACATCGGCACATTTTTGTGCTCCTTCCCATTCCATATAGTTGGAGCCACTGCCAACAAAGGCATTGTGGCGGTAGTCTATCTGCCTTACGGTATCGCTTAACAGCATATTCCACTTGTAACCGTTTCCGGCGTGACAATCGTAGATTTCATTTCCGATACTCCATATGATAACGCTGGGATGGTTACGGTCCTGCCTAACCCAGGAAGTAACGTCCTTTTTCCACCAGTCTACGAAGAAGCAGGCATAATCATGAGGAGTTTTGTTTTTTTCCCACATATCAAAGGATTCGGTGTTAATAAGCATTCCCATTTCGTCGGCGGCATCAAGAAGCCCTTCTGCAGGCATATTGTGGCTGGTTCGGACGGAATTTACACCCATATCCTTTAATTTTTTAAACTGTCTCTTAAGAGCTGTAATATTAAAAGCAGCACCCAGAGCACCTAAATCGTGATGCTGGCAGGCACCGTTTATTTTTACCGACCTGCCGTTAAGGAAGAAGCCCTTTTGTGAATCAATGCTGATGGTGCGAAGGCCAAGGTTGGTTTCCAGCTCATCAAGTACTTCGCCGTTTACCAAAAGACTGGTCTTTACCTTATACAAATAGGGGTCATCAATGTCCCAACGATGACCGTTGGAGACGGATACTTCAAGCTTACTGACAAACAGCTCACTGCAAAGGGGCACGTAAGACGAAGTTTCGACAACGAGGTGTCCTTCTTTATCAAAAATTTCATGTCTGATTTCACCATCTTCGGGAAGCTTGGAAATCACTTCGCAGTCAAGGTTAATAGTGAAGTCATCGGAGTCGGTATTTTGAGAAGAAATATACAGGCCGTTTATGGGAATATAGCTTATGGCCTTATCGAAAAAGAAAACATCTCTTAAAATACCTGCACCGGAATACCAGCGTGTATTGGGGCTTTCATAAGTAGCTACCACATCGATGGTATTTTCACCATCAACGGCAAAATCGGTAATATCAACTTCGAAGGCAGAATAGCCGTATTTCCATTCGCCGGCCTTTTTGCCGTTTACGAATATTTCGCTGTTCATGTAAACGCAGCCGAAGTAGACAATATATGTGTGATTTTCTTCTTTTGCCAGGTTAAACTTTTTACGGTAAAAGCCAATGCCGTTTTCGTAGAGATCAGAAGTGTCATCAATCATCCAGTCATGAGGAACAGCCACCGGTTTAAACCCACCAAAAGAAGTCATTTCATTCATAGGGGTATTTATTGCAAATTTGGCAAAGGTCCAATTATCATTGAAATATGATTTAGAGGAAACATTCATAGTAATGTCACCCTTTCCTTTTAAGTAAGTTTTTACTCATTTTACTATTTTTTGTACATAAATAATATGAGATTTATCGTGTATGTTTTGCAAAAATATCAGATTTCTATAATATGTGGATTGATACCCGGTTTTGCCGTTAATAAATTCTTAAAAAAACTTAAGAACTAATACTGTTGCTTTAATTTTTGTATAAGGTAAAATCATAATTGAGTGAGGGTGTCGGATTATAAATCGACATCGGAAATTCAACAATGGGACTATGGAAGCAGGGATATTTTAGATGAGAGGGAGAAAGGGGAGTAATCTACGAAAAAGAACAAGAAAGCAGCGCTTCGGTGCCGCTTTATTTTTGTCTCCCAGCTTTATTGGTGTATTCCTGTTTTTTGTACTTCCTTTCTTTGTAGTTATTTACTACTCAATGATAGACAATCCCATTTTAGGAAATTTTGTAGGCTTTAAAAATTTTGTGAATGTTTTAAAAAACGGAGCCTTTAGAATAGCAGCCAAAAACACATTAATGTTTTCGGTTATTGCAATGCCGCTTTCGGTTATCCTTGGTCTCCTGCTGGCAATGCTTTTGGATAGGGATATACCGTTAAGAAGTCAGTTCAGAACCTGCTTTTTAACACCTATGATGGTTCCGGTTGCTTCTATAGTATTGATTTTCCAGGTAATGTTTCATTTAAACGGTGCAGCTAACAGATTTCTTATGAATTTTGGTGCCGATAAGGTTGACTGGTTAAAGTCCGATCAGGCGCAGGTTGTTATTATTATTTTGTTTCTGTGGAAAAACCTTGGTTACAATATGATTCTGTTTCTTTCTGCACTAGAATCCATACCCAGAGAGCTTTTGGAGGTTGCCACTCTGGAAAATGCAAATGCATGGCAGATTTTCTTCAAAATTAAGATAAGGTATCTCACCTCTACATTTTTGTTTGTAACTATTTTCTCGCTTATTAACTCATTTAAGGTATTCAGAGAAATATATTTGCTGACGGGAAATTATCCGTATGACTCCCTGTATATGCTTCAGCACTACATGAACAACACTTTTAAATCTCTGGATTACCAGAAGCTTTCCGCAGCGGCAATAATCATGTCTCTGGTAATGGTTGTGATTATCGGCATTTTGTTTATTGTGGAAAATCATTTCGGAAAGGATGTGGAAGAATGAAAGATAAAAAAACCCATTCAAAACATACCCTTTCATCAAAAAGAAAAAAGAAAATTGCGGGCATTGCTTTTGCAACAGTTGTTACATTTTTCCTGGCAATCGTATTTATTATGCCCATCGTATTAACAATTACCAATTCATTTATGTCTCAGACAGAGATAAATGCCAATTACGGAGCGGTATTTGCCAAGAGCGAAAAGGGCGGCAAGGTATTTATATCCGAAATAGTAAATCTTAAATTTATTCCGGATATGGTTTCTTTCAGCCAGTATGCAACGGTTTTGTTTAAAAGCCCGGAATATCTGATTAAATTCTGGAATTCGGTTATTCTGGTGGTTCCGATTTTGGTGTTCCAGCTATTGGTAGCTATGTTTGCTTCATATGGTTTTACAAGGGCAAAGGGTAAGATAAAGGAAATCATTTTCTTCTTATATGTAATAATGATGCTTATGCCTTATCAGGTTACCCTGGTTCCCAATTATCTGGTATCAACATGGCTTGGCCTGGTGGATACAAGGTGGGCTATATGGCTTCCGGGTATTGCTTCGCCATTTGCGGTTTATTTGCTTACGAAGTTTATGAGAAGAATACCTTCTTCATATATAGAGGCCGCGCAGATTGATGGGGCGGGAGAGTGGCAGATTTTCAAATACGTATGTGCTCCACTTTGTAAGAGCTGCCTGTTCTCGGTAGCGATTCTGGTGTTTATCGACTATTGGAATATGGTTGAGCGGCCGCTGATTCTTTTGTCGGATCCGGAATATCATCCCCTGTCTGTTTTCTTATCACAGATAAACAGCGGTGAAACCGGCCTGGCATTTGCGGTGGCTACGGTATATATGATTCCGGGTATACTGATTTTCCTCTATGGTGAAGATTATCTGGTTGAAGGTATTATGTACCAGGGCGGAATAAAAGGATAGAATTGATTGCTTAGTATTTACGATTAAATCGAAGCGGTTTTTATAAGTATAAAGAGCATAGAAAAATATGCGAAACGAGGGAATAAAATGGGAAAAGAAAAAGAAGTAAGAAATCGAAAAGAGTGGGTTAAAAACGCAGTAATTATTTTCCTGATAGTAATGCTGATTCTTACGTTATTTTCAAATACAATTATGAATTATTCACTGCCTGAGGTGTCGGCTCAGTATTGCTACTCGGGACAGATTACAAACAAGGTAAGGGGCACGGGAGTTGTTGAGGCTGCGGACCCCTACAGTGTTGTGGTTAAGGAATCCAGGAAAATTGATTCCGTTGCCGTCAGAGTAGGCGATGAAGTTGAAAAGGGCGATGTTCTTTATGTTTTGGAGGATGGCGAAAGCACCGAATTAAAGGAAGCCGAAAAGGCATTGGAAGCATTAAAGAGTGAGTATGAGCAGACCGTTATTACAGGCGGTATTCCCTCGTCAGTTACTACAGCGGTTGAAAACGGAACTACCGGTTCTCTTGCCACCAATCAGGCCAAGATTGAAAAGGCCAAGAAAAATGTGGAGGGCTGGCAGGCTAAGGTTGATGCTCTTTCCAAACAGCAGTCTCAGTATTCTTCGGCTCCTTCTGATTACAATGCCGAGAAAAAAGCTTTGGAGGATGCTCAGGATAGCCTTGATGCGTGGACAGAGCAGAATGCTACCGATAAGATAAACCTTTCGGATGCTTCTATTAAATATGATGCTTCCAAAGCGGAATATGAGGCAAAAGAAAAAGAAATCAAGACAGAAAAATCATATTTGAGCGATGTTTCCGCCGGAGATATTTCATCAAATGACGGAGAAACACCTACACAGATTCTTGCCAGAATAGCCAAGCTTGAAGCCGAAGCGGCAGAGCTTAAGAAAGTATATGAGGCCGACAAGAAAACATATCAGGCTGCGGCAGCCAATGAGGCATATTCGGCTTCAATGGTAGCAAATTATAAACAGGCAGTTAAAGATGCTCAGAATGCGATAGATAATAAAACATATAATATTTCAAACAGCCTTGCAGAGGCTCAGGAGAATCTTGCCAAAGCTGAAAAAGAATATACAGAGCTTATCGAATCACTGGCTACCCAGTATGGACTGGAGGACAAGCTTCAGGCTATTAAGGAGCAGCAGGAGGTAGTGGATAAATTGCGTGAAAGCAGTGTGGGTGGTGAAATAACCGCTCCCGTTGCAGGAACGATTCTTTCTCTTGCCTATGTTGCGGGAGAAACCATTGAAACCGGTCAGGAAGTTGCCTCCATACAAAAGGCCGGAAAAGGCTTTACCCTCAGTATGAATATTACAAACGATCAGGCTAAATATATAAGTGTGGGCGATGAAGCAGAGGTATCAAATTCCTGGTGGTATTCAGACATTCATGCCCGTGTTATTAAAATTATGGCTGACAGGAGCAATCCTCAAAACGGTAAAATTGTTCTTTTTGAACTTGAGGGTGATTTGACCGGTGGTCAGAGCCTGACACTTACTGTCGGTAATAAGACTAACAATTACGATTGCATTGTTCCAAACAGTGCCATCAGAGAAGACAATAACGGAAAGTTTATATATATCGTTGATTCCAAGAGTACTCCTTTAGGCAACAGATATATTGCCAAGAGAGTGGATGTAAAGGTTTTGGCTGAGGATGACAAGGAAAGTGCCGTAAGCGGTGACCTTTCCGGATGGGAATATGTTATTACCACTTCCTCAAAGCCTGTAGAAGAAAATAAGCAGGTAAGGCTTAAGGATTAACTGTTTTTATGAGCGATAATTCAGAAAAATACTTGGCGAAAGTATTTACAAAAAAACAGAATATTTGGCTCATTGTTTCCGGCTCGGTTTTGATACTGTTTTTGATAGTACTTATGATAGGAAAGGCTGCGGCCCGGTCCCAAAGCTCCCAAACAGCTGCCCAAAGATGGGGTAAGGATGAGGATTATGCGCATATAAGCCTGTTCTTTTCCGAACTGGAGGGTGTTGAAGAGGACACGATAAATCAGCTGAATTTTTCAATAGATTCAAAGCTTGATGAAGATTCCATAATGACAAAATCCCTGTCTGCCAGGAGAAGAGTAAGTGCTTATTCAAATGTGGGAAAAGTAAATGTTGCTTCGGCGCAGGCATCCAAAGAATACAAGGCTGTGGGGTGCGGTGGAGATTTCTTTATTTTTCATCCGCTAAAGCTTTTGTACGGGTCATATTTTGACGGCGATGATTTAATGCAGGACCATGTGATTCTCGATGAGAATGCTGCCTGGGATTTATTCGGATCCTCTGACATAGTGGGTCAGGTTGTAGAGGTAAACGGAAAAAGGCATATTGTAAGCGGAGTTATTAAAAGGGATACCGGAAGGCTTAACAAACTGGCAGGTAATAATGAAAGCACAATATATCTTACCTATGAGTCAATGTCTTCGATTGCCGGTAATTCTACAATAAACTGCTACGAAGTACTGATGCCAAACCCAGTTACCAGATACGCGGCCAAGCTGGTTAAAGAAGCAGTTTCGATAGAAGAAAATCGGTATGAGCTTATTGAAAACAGTTCAAGATTTCACTGGACAAGGCTTATTCAATTTGCTGCAGCTCCCGGTGCAAGGAGCATGAACGAAAAAACCATTCTTTATCCTTACTGGGAAAATATGGCAAGGGGACTTGAAGATATGATAACGCCACTGTCGGTTATAGGAGTTTTGTTTGCTTCTTTTGTCATAATAAATGTGTGTGTGTTATTGATAAGAATGTGGATAAATCGGAATATTCATATAAAAGATGTGAAAAACCTTATTGAAAGAGGTATTGAGAAGCATCGGGAAAATGTCAAAAGAAAAAAAGATGAGGGAGAGTATATATAATGAGTAAATTAAAGAAAATAGTATCATTAAGTCTCTTGGGAATAATGATAATATCTGCTGCTGTTCTCGGAGGATGCGGCAAGAAAGCAAAAAATGTAAGCACCATTAACAAAGATACAATATATAAGGAGAATGTTTGTCCAATTGATCTTCCCAAGAATTTTTACTTCAATAATCTTGTGGCATCCGGTGACAAGCTGTTCATAAGCGGATACTCATATGATGATAGTACGTATGAGGGATATTCTTGTCTTTATATCACAGATGAAAACGGAACAAAACCGGTTATGGTAAGGCCCTTTGACGGTGACGGCGGAATCAATAATATGGTTGCGTCCGAGGATGGCGGACTCTATTTATCTTACAATCAGTTTTTTGAGGATGAATCCGACCCGGATAATTACGTTTATGAAGAGCGTAATTATCTTGTTAAGCTGGACAGTAACGGAAAGAAAACAAATGAAGTACTGGTAGGCGATGATTGTGAAGAGGTATATTATATCGAAAGAATAATTCCCGTTAAAGGTCAGGGAATAGTAGTATTATCAGGTGTAAATTACGGAATATATGATAATAACTTCAAGTTTGTTAAGACCGGAAAAATCGATGGTTTAGACTGGATTGATGCAATTTTCAGCGATAAACGCGGAAATTATTATGCAAGATATTATTCCGAGTCGTCGGGTCGCAGTGAAGTTAAGAAGCTTAACATAGATAAAATGGAGTTAGGGGAGATTGTGAACTGTGATCCGATTATGGGTTACAGCACATATCAGGGTAACAGCACATATGATATGTTTGTTGCCAATGCAACTACCCTTTCAGGATATAATATCGGCGATGCGGAATTAACGCCTATTATGAATTATGTTGATTCCGATATTTCCGTAAGTTATTTTGTTTCTTTGATTGCTAATGATGACAATTCATTTTTTGGTGGATATACCGACTGGAATGTAGAAGACGGTAAGATTGTTATTGCCAGATATACTAAGGTTCCTCCTTCAGAGGTTGTGGATAAAACAATTCTGTCACTTGTCTGTTTATATCTGGACAGTGATATAAAGAAAGAAGTTATACGCTTTAATAAAACAAGTGATACTCACAGAATTACCGTTAAGGATTATTCTGTTTACGACAAAGAAGAAAACGACTGGAACGGAGGCACAGAGAAGCTTAACTCGGATATTGCATCAGGTCAGAGTCCGGATATCCTTTACAGTAATGACCCCAGTATAGTGCTTAACTATGCTTCAAAGGGAATGTTTGTAGATATGTACAAATATCTTGATTCGGACAAGTCTATAAATAAAAACGATATATTCCCCAACCTTTTGAAGGCATGTGAATATAACGGAAAGCTTTACCAGATAACACCTTCATTTAATGTTCAGACTCTTGCGGCCAAAACAAAGCATGTCGGAAACAGAACATCCTGGACCTTTAAGGAGATGATGGACTTTGAAAAGACACTTCCTGAGGGAACACTTCTTTTTGCCGGCAGATCGAGAGAAGAGGTAATGAATTCCTGTCTTGCCATGGATGCCTCTTATTATATGGATTTCGGAAAGGGAACCTGTAAATTTGATTCTCAGGAATTTAAGGACTTGCTTACATATATGAAGACTCTTCCAAAGGCAGACGAGGATTTCTACGAAAGTCTCGGTGACAAGTATTGGGA
>JAZUJC010000166.1:0-3616 GCA_045642625.1 Lachnospiraceae bacterium | reverse complement strand
GACTTGGTGTTACTGGAGCCTATTGCCAGCTTAAAGGTTAATGTTCCTGATTCTTATACCGGTGATGTTATGGGCGACCTTAACAAGAGAAGGGGCAGAGTGCTTGGAATGAATCCGGCTGCAGGCGGACGTACAGTAATTGAAGCAAGCATTCCGATGATGAGTCTTCACGGATATTGTACAGATCTTCGCTCCATGACCGGTGGCCGTGGCGATTACGAATATGAGTTTGAACGTTACGAACAGGCTCCTTCGGATATTCAGGAAGCTCAGGTAAAAGAAAGAGCAGCTAAGGTTGCTGAAAATAATGTTGAATAATTGGATGGTTTTATGAGGTATGACAGCTGAACAGATATATATGCTTACAAATTTGGGAGTGGACATAGACGATGTTATGGACAGATTTGTGGGCAACGAGAGTTTATATTTTAAGTGTCTTTCAAAATTTTTGGAGGACTCCAATTATAACAGGATGATGGAGGCAATTGACAAAGAAGATGCCAGGCTTGCATTTGAAGCATCCCATGCGTTAAAAGGTGTAGTTTCAAATTTAGGGTTTTCTAAATTGTTTGAGCCGATTCATTCGCTGGTTGAGGTATTCAGAGCCGGAAGTATGGATTTTGACCCTGAGGATTTGGGGAAAGCGGTTGATTGCTATTTTGATGTTGTTTCGGCTGTTAAACAATTGAACGGTTAGTTGTGTATAAGTAATTATGCCGGCCTTCTGTGGTTAGATGTAAGCTAACGATGGAAGACCGGCATTTTTTGTCTTTGCATCTTTTTTATAATCACAAAATATTGTGATATATACTTGTATTTATTCCAATATATAGTAAAATGTATTTGTAAAATGCTAATATTAGGTGGATAATGGTCTGAAATGCTTGAAATAGATGGCATAAAGTTTCGAACAGAAGCAGAATATAAGGTTGCTTTAAGAGATAAAAAGATTATCGACAAGCTTTTGACGGATAATGATATAAATACCAAAACCGGTGTTGTGGAAATATACAGAACACTCCAGAACGTTACACTTCATTCTGAAATTGGCCGTAAATTCGATGATGAAATTTTTGAACTTTATCAAAAAGCTCAAAAAGGCGAAATTGGTGCGTCGAATTCCGGCACCGGGGTTAAGAAAAATAATAAATCTGCCGATAAAAAGATAAAGGCTGATTCTAATAAAACGGATGTTGTTGGAAGAAAGGCCGGATCGGAAACAGATAAAACAGCAAATAAAGAAGTCATGGATGAGAAAACTCTTCAGGCTGTTAAAAGGGAAATTAAAAAGCAAAATCTTAAGAGGTCTTTGCTTGTAATTTTCCTTGTTATTGTTTCATTAGGTTGCCTTGGATACTTTGTGAAATACATGCTTTCTGCCAAGGCTGCCGAAGACAGTGCGCAGGAATGGGCGGCATTAAAGGATTCGCCGACTGCAGAGTTTTTGTCGGTGGAACCGATTATCAGAAAAGAATATGCCGAAGAGGTTGTTATCCCCGAAATTCTGGATGAATATAAAGTTTTATATAATAAAAACAGCAGTTTGATAGGCTGGATAAAAATTGAAGGTACCAAGATAGATTATCCTGTTATGCAGACTGTAAATAATGAATACTATTTAAAACATAATTTTGAACAAAAAGAAGATGCTAACGGCTGCATTTTCCTGGATTCAAACTGTGACGTTGTTTTAGGAAATACAAATTATATAATATATGGTCATCATATGAATTCGGGTAAAATGTTCGGGTCACTCGTAAAGTACGGTAATCAGGATTTTTACGAGCAGCATAAATATATAGAGTTTGACACTATTTACGAGAAAGGCACATATGAAGTGATGTATGTTTTCAGAACTCATATATACAGTGCCGATGAAATAACCTTTAAATATTATCAGTTTATTGATGCCAACTCGGAGCAGGAGTTTGATTCTGCTATGGAAGCAATGGCTGAGATGAGTATTTTTGATACGGGAGTTACCGCCAGCTACGGTGACAGGCTGATTACTTTATCAACATGTGATTATCAGGAAGCAAACGGAAGATTTGCTGTTGTTGCAAAGAAAATAAAATAATATTAATTACTTTTTCGCTAATGTAGCAAGGAGAAGTTATGGCAGAAATTAAAAAGAAAGCAAAATTATCAAGAAGAACAAAGAGGACTATCCGAAAGTCTATCGCCGGTGTGTGCCTGGTCAGCTCTCTTATTGTAGCGCTGGTGCCCGCAACCCCCACAAAGGCGTATATAGCACCGACTACAACAGGTGGAAAGACTACATACGAATATGGTGTTGAGGATACAGATTCTTCTGATCTTTCATATTACGACCATGGTTTGGCTGATGTTACCCTTGATAAATACAATAATCCGGCCTATCCGACCTATGGTTATACCAATGAATCGGATTTGACCAAAACCTATATGGTAAGACAGCTTACCGATGGTTCTTTTGATTATAACTGGCAGTTTAAGGTATATGAGCAGCCTGTTAACGGAAGTCCTTATGCGGTTATCTGTAAATATAATGATACTTATGCTTCAGGTACTGTTTCAATTGAGGCATCAATTCCTTTATCATACAGCATCGTTGAAAAGGATTTCTTTACAGCTTATAAGGATGCTCATTTGGCTGCAAAAAATGCCAATCAAAAATATGCCAGCATTCCTACCCTTGCCGGTAGCACCTACTCCGGTAGCGATATTCATTCACAAAGCAAGTTTGTTATGCCTAACATAGACTCATCACGTGAAGACAACAACCAGGAAGACGATTACTGGATTAAGCTTTATTTCCCTGTTCAGTACACTGCATATAAAGCTAAGTATAATGACTGGGTCGAAGATTTGGCTAAGTTTGATCAGTTCGTTATTGATATGGACGCATACAATACACAGAAGACAGCTTATGATAATTATATTTCAGACCCTGTCAATTATCCTGCTGTTGATGCTCCTCAGCTTCCTTCAAAGCCTATATACAGCACCAGTAATTCATACCCGACACAGACAGATGTAGGTTCTCCTGTTTCACAAAGAGTAGACGATCCTACAGGAAAATGTCCCGAGTTAGTATGCTGGGTCAGTGATATGGATGAGACCAAGACAGGTCTGTTCAGATATTTCTGTGTAAATCATCCTGATTACTATGGACTTCTTGCTGTTGACAATTATGTACTTGATGAAGTAAAGGACTCAAGAAACGGTACCGGTGGTCTTAGCAACAGCTATGTGTATATGCCCCGTGGAACCGCAAATGCTTCATTTAGTTCTTCTTCAAAAAATGACGCATATGGTTTCAGAATTACAGGACTTACATCTGTTATCGGTATTGGTGCGCATGCATTTGAAGGTACCACAAACGTTACTGAACTTAGCCTTGCGGGTGAAGTAAAATATATCGGTGATTATGCTTTTTACAGTTCATTCGTTAATAAGGTTACATTCTCCAATATTCAGGATATCGGTAACCGTGCATTTAAGAATTGTACAAAGCTTACTTCAATTAATATTTCCGATACTACCGTAAATATCGGTACCGAAGCCTTTTATGGCTGTAATGTACTTCAGAGTGCTGCTTTATCCCAGTCAATTTCGTATAAGTCGGAGGCCAAGC
>JAZUJC010000165.1:0-15071 GCA_045642625.1 Lachnospiraceae bacterium | reverse complement strand
CATTTTGATTATGGTAGGAATTACATCATCCTTAAAGCTTTGCTTTGCCGCACCTACGTATACCTGATAAAAGGCAGCGGTAAGCTCATTTCTTATGGCCTTAACGGCGTCCTCTGATGAGTTTTTGTCGGCTAATTTTTTATATTTCATTATCAGAGTACGGAAGTGATTGCCGGTTACTTCATCTACACCTGAGTACTCAATGATTATGTCGGTAGCATTGTTCAAATCCGCTGCAGGAGCTGTGTCGGAAACGGCATCAGGAGAGTTGACTGATTTGGTCGAGACAAGGCCCTCCACCTTTTCGCTATAGCCTGAAACCCGCTCATAGAGCAGGTCGGGATCAATCCCGGGGTGAGCTTTTATGTATTTAACCATTTCCTCAATCTGTTTTCTGATTTTTGTGAAATCATCGCTTTGAGGGATAAGCCTGAATAAAAGACCGGAATAATAATCAAACAGGTCAACGGAATTGTCCTGCATAAGAATCGACAATTTATCCACATAATAGTCATTAATCGAACTCATTACGGAAAGCACATCGTGAAGATCTGTGCTGGCATGATTGAGAAAACCACAGAGAAATCCGGGGTTTTCACTTATTGACTGACTGAGTTCTTTGGGGAGATTGTCGAAGGATTCATAGTAATCTCCGAGCCACTGGGCAATATCGTTGTCAAGGGTAAGGGGATTGTAGGAATCAAACTGTGATAATGTACGGGCAACAATTTTGTTTTTGTTGCAGATTTCGGTATATGTTCCATACCAGTCTCCGATGAGCTGGTATATTTGCTCACAATCATCTTTGCTTTTTAAATACTGGGAAAGAATGGCAGTGGTCTGAACATTCATGGAGTTGAAGAGCGCACGGCCGATGTCGGCATTTCCCCATACCAGCTCGCCTATTTCGGCTGCGGACTTTAAAGGGAAAATAAGAAGAGTAGTATCTTCTACCGCCTGATAGGTAAGGAAATGGGAACCAAAGGCAATATCAATAAGCCCCACAAAATCCCCTTTCTTCAGGTCAATATTTCCTCCCGGAAATGTAGCGTGTACCTGACCGCGGGAGATATATGCAAGAGAATTAAGTGACTGGCCTGCTGCGGCAACAATTGTGCCTGCGGTAATTTCCTGTGATGCCATAAGCCCTCCGATTATGGTAAAAATACCTACAAGTTAATAGATTTATTATACATTATTCGTGGAATTGTTCAAGGTTGCTTAAAGTCCCCCGAAAGCCTTGTTTTTTCCCTGTAGTATGCTAAAATATTGTTACTGTAGGCGTTTATATTTTCACGTCTGCTGCACTGTCTGCACACACTGATTGTTATCAGGGTTTTGACAATGAAAGGAAAGCAATGAAAGACATCATATTAACCGACTATCGCAGCGATATTGAAAAGTTACTGGTGTATATACCCTGGCTTGAAACAAAGAGCGGTGCATCGGTTTCTCGTATCTATACAGACAACAATCTAAATGATACATCCGTTCCTTTTCCTGTTTATGATTCAATGCTTCTTAATTTCGTCAATGAGGCATCCGTAACCGGTTTGATGGACGAAAACTATATGTATGCATATTCCGCATACGGGGTAAAGAACGTGGATGATGAGAGGGACGCAATATCAAAGGCCGGAGTCAAGGACGGGGCGCTGCTTTGCGGAGTGCTCAGCAAATATGTGCTGGGTGGTATGCGCAAGGGCAACATGTGGTCTCAGGCAGTTACCGAAGGGATTTTTCTTCTTACGCTGAAACGCATGAAAGAATTGCTGGAAATATGGGATGCTCCCCTTGCATAAGGACTTTTGGGATAAAAGGTATTATATTATCCGGCATTTAAGCCGGTCATTAGATTTATTACAGGAAAGATTTTAGATTCAGGAGGTTTTGCATGAGCGATAAAGCGGCACGAAAGAAACAGTATATTCTCGATACCGCAAAAAAAGTGTTTTCTGAGAAGGGCTACAAGGATGTTACCATGAAGGATATAGTTGAGGCCTGTGAAATCAGCCGTGGCGGTCTCTATATCTATTTTGAAAGCACCGAACAGATTTTATGTGAGCTCATTGCTCTTAATTCTTCCGAACACGATGATGTATTTTCACGCACCCGCAAAAATTGTACTGCAGGTGATATTTTGGCTATTTTTCTTAAGGAGCAAAAGAAAGAACTTTTGTCAAAGGGCGATAATCTTTCCATAGCCACTTATGAATATCTTTTTTCGAAGCGTATAGCCAACGAGGAAAACAGTAATGTTTCCACGGTAAAGGACCGTTTTAAGGCATCGGTGGATGTGCTGGCTCATTTGATTGAAAACGGTGTTGAAAACGGGGAATTATACTGTGACGATGCCGAAAGTGCAGCCCGTAATATAATGTATGTTATAGAGGGCCTTAGAATTGCCGCCAATACGGTGGGATTAACCGAAGCTGAAATAGACGACGAGCTCCTGTATATTATGAGCGGTCTGTTAACTGACGAAGAATAAAATTGGAATCCGGATTGTTCCGGATTCCGTTTTTGCATTTTTATAGGACAACAAATATTAGTAATAAATTGAAAGGAGTAACATTCTAAGATGGGGAATGTACGACGTATTTACGTAGAAAAGAAAGAACCCTTTGCTAACAAGTCAAAGGAATTGATGGAGGAAATAAAGGGATTCCTGGGAATCAACGGTGTAAGTGCCATTAGAGTATTAATCCGTTACGATGTGGAAAATATCTCTGATGAAGTTTTTGAACTTGCTTCAACAACCGTTTTCAGTGAACCTCCCGTTGATGATATTTTCTTTGAAAATCTCAATTTAAATGAGGGAGACAGAGTATTCAGCGTTGAATTTCTTCCAGGTCAGTTCGACCAAAGAGCGGATTCCGCGGTTCAGTGTATCCAGTTCCTTAAAGAGGACGAACAGCCTGTAATTAAGACCGCAGTAACATATGTAATCAGCGGTGATATTACCGACGAAGAATATGAGCGCATCAAAAAGAATCAGATTAACCCTGTAGATTCAAGAGAGACCGGTATTGTAAAGCCTGACACTCTTGTGACCGAGTTTGCAGAGCCTGCCGATGTTATTATTTTTGACGGCTTTAAGGATATGCCCGAAGACAAGTTAAAGGACCTTTACAAGTCCCTGGGCCTTGCAATGACCTTTAAGGATTTTCTTCATATCCAGAAGT
Organism: Lachnospiraceae bacterium; assembly: GCA_045642625.1. Taxonomy (GTDB): domain Bacteria; phylum Bacillota; class Clostridia; order Lachnospirales; family Lachnospiraceae; genus UBA1258. The sequence continues at coordinate 11,886 of JAZUJC010000165.1, read as the reverse complement.
ACTTTAACGAAGAAGAAAACCGTGATCCTTCCATGACAGAAATCAGAGTTCTTGATACTTACTGGTCAGATCACTGCAGACATACCACCTTCTCGACCGAGCTTAAGAAGGTTGAATTTGCAGACGGATATTACAGAACTCCCATCGAGACCTCTTACCAGAGCTACCTTGATACAAGAGAAGAACTCTTTAAGGACCGTCCCGACAAGTTTGTGTGCCTTATGGACTTAGCCCTTGTAGCAATGAGAAAGCTTAAAAAGGACGGAAAGCTTGACGATCAGGAAGAATCCGATGAAATCAATGCATGTTCAATCGTAGTACCCGTTGAAGTAAACGGTGTTACCGAAGAATGGCTTGTAAGCTTTAAGAATGAGACTCATAACCATCCTACCGAAATCGAGCCTTTCGGTGGTGCGGCAACCTGTCTTGGCGGTGCAATCCGTGATCCCCTTTCAGGTCGTTCATATGTATATCAGGCTATGCGTATTACCGGTGCTGCAGATCCTACAGTTTCCGTTACAGATACTCTTAAGGGTAAGCTTCCTCAGAAGAAGCTTGTTAAGGGCGCAGCTTCAGGTTACTCATCATACGGTAACCAGATCGGCCTTGCTACCGGTTATGTAAAAGAAATTTATCATCCCAATTATGTTGCAAAAAGAATGGAAATCGGTGCCGTTATGGGTGCCGCTCCCAGAAGAAACGTAATCAGAGAAACTTCAGATCCCGGCGATATCATTATTTTGCTCGGCGGACGTACCGGACGTGACGGCTGTGGCGGTGCTACAGGTTCTTCCAAGGTTCACACCACCAGCTCCATCGAGACCTGCGGTGCTGAGGTTCAGAAGGGTAACGCTCCTACCGAGCGTAAGATTCAGAGACTTTTCAGACGCCCTGAGGTTACCAAGCTTATTAAGAAGTGTAACGACTTCGGTGCCGGCGGTGTATCCGTAGCAATCGGTGAATTGGCTGACGGACTTACCGTTAACCTTGACCTTGTACCTAAAAAGTATGCCGGTCTTGACGGAACCGAGCTTGCTATTTCCGAATCACAGGAAAGAATGGCAGTAGTGGTTGATCCCAAAGATGCCGATTTATTCCTTGAATATGCTTTTGAAGAAAACCTTGAGGCAGTTAAGGTTGCAACAGTAACCAAGGAACCCAGGCTTGTTCTTTCATGGAGAGGCAAGGAAATTGTTAATCTTTCAAGAGCATTCCTTGATACAAACGGCGCTCATCAGGAAACTTCGGTTTATGTTGAAATGCCCGATGAAAACGAAAAGTATTTTGAAAAGACTGCAATTGCAGCAGTAAAGGAAGCTGTTGATAAAGAAGCTTTCGGTGAAGCATTAACCGCTTCTCTTAAAGATTTAAATGAATGTTCACAGAAGGGACTTGTTGAAATTTTCGACGCATCAATCGGTGCCGGTACAGTAACAATGCCTTACGGTGGTAAGACTCAGCTTACCGAGACCCAGGCAATGATTGCCAAGCTTCCGGTTCTTGACGGAACTTCAGATACAGTAACAATGATGAGCTACGGCTTTGATCCCTATTTATCAAGCTGGTCACCTTATCACGGTGCTGTTTATTCTGTTCTTTCTTCAATGTCAAAGATTGTTGCTTCAGGTGGTGATGCCAAGAAAATAAGATTCACCTTCCAGGAGTACTTCAGAAGAATGACCGAAGATCCCAAGAGATGGTCACAGCCCTTCGCAGCCCTTCTTGGTGCTTACGATGCTCAGATTGGTTTCGGCCTTCCTTCAATCGGTGGTAAGGATTCAATGTCAGGTACATTTAACGATATCGACGTACCTCCCACACTTGTTTCTTTTGCCGTAGACGTTGCCAAGGAAAAGGATGTAATCACACCTGAGCTTAAGAATGCGGGAGATGTACTTGTACATTTCGCAATTGAAAAAGATGAATTTGATATGCCCAACTACGAAGCTACAATTGAACTGTTTGATACAGTTCACAAGCTGGCTCAGGATGGCAAGGTTAAGGCTGCTTATACACTTGATGCAAGCGGTATTGCCGTAAGTGTAGCAAAGATGGCATTCGGTAACGGCCTCGGTGTAAGATTCAACGAGGAAATGGATGTTGAAGAATTCTTTGCCAACAACATGGGCGACCTTGTTCTTGAAATGACCAAGGCAGACGCCGACAGTGTTGAGCTTGATCATACAATTATCGGTATTGTTAATTCCGAGGCTGCTTTCTCTTATAAGGGTGAGAGCGTATCCTACGAGGATGCGGTTAATACCTGGAAGAAGCCTCTTGAAAAGATATTCCCCACAAAGGCTTACAAGGGTAACGAACCTTTGGAGGATAAGATTTACAAGGCAGACAGCGTTTATGTTTGCAAAAATAAGGTTGCAAAGCCTACTGTATTTATTCCGGTATTCCCCGGTACAAACTGCGAATATGACAGCTTGAAGGCATTTGAAAGGGCAGGAGCTGATACTAAGGTCAGAGTATTTAAGAATATGTCTGCCGAAGACATCAGAGAATCTGTAGATGCTTTTGCTGCAGATATCGCTCAGGCACAGATTATTATGTTCCCCGGCGGATTCTCCGCAGGTGATGAGCCTGACGGTAGTGCCAAGTTCTTTGCAACTGCATTCAGAAATGAAAAGCTTAAAGAAGAGGTTATGAAGCTTCTTAATGAAAGAGACGGTCTTGCTCTTGGTATTTGTAACGGTTTCCAGGCACTTATCAAATTAGGTCTTGTGCCTTACGGTGAGATTATTAAGCAGACAAGCGATTCACCTACCCTTACCTTCAATACCATCAACAGACACATCTCCAAGATGGCATATACAAAGGTTGTTTCCAATAAGTCCCCCTGGTTACAGAAGGCTGAGCTTGGTAAGACCTACGTTAACCCTGCTTCTCACGGTGAAGGACGTTTCGTTGCTCCCAAGGAATGGATTGACAAACTCTTTGCCAACGGTCAGGTTGCTACCAGATATGCCGATTATGACGGCAATATTTCCATGGACGAAGAGTGGAACATTAACGGTTCCTACGCAGCAATCGAAGGTATTACCTCAGCTGACGGTCGCTGCCTTGGTAAGATGGCGCACTCCGAAAGACGTGGCGAAAGTGTTGCTGTTAATATTTACGGTGATCAGGATCTTAAGATCTTTGAATCCGGTGTTGAATACTTCAAATAATGAATAAAAAGAATTATGCCAAAATGTGCGAGGAGCTTTTAGCGGGCCCCGGAATGAAGGAGAAAACCCTTGTTATTCAGTCCTGCTGTGCTCCCTGCTCAAGCTGGTGCCTAACATATTTACAGGGGAAAATAAAAATAAAATCCCTGTATTACAACCCCAATATTGTGGATGTCGAAGAATATGACAAAAGAGAAGCGGAATTAAAGAAGCTTGTTGAGATTCTTTCTTCGGAGTATCCTGAGTCGTCCATTGAATTTGTTCCGGGAAGAAAGGATACAGAGCGTTTTCTTGAACAGTCTAAAGGCCTTGAAAAAGAACCTGAGGGCGGTATTCGCTGTGAGAAATGCTTTGAGCTTAGGCTTCGGGAAACGGCCAAAGTGGCCCGGGAATTGGGAGCGGATTATTTTTCTACCACTTTAACCATAAGTCCGTTGAAGGATGCTGCTCTGTTAAATGAAATTGGGGAGAGAATTGCTAAAGAAGAGGGCGTTTTGTTTTTGCCATCCGATTTTAAGAAACATGACGGATACAAAAACAGTGTTGAATTGTCCAAAAAGTACGGTCTGTACAGGCAGGACTACTGTGGCTGTCCCTTTTCGAAAGCAGAGTCAGAATTAAGAAAGCAGGAAAAACAATGAAAAAGTTACTTGATTGCATTTCCGAAGAGGTTATGAACGCCTTTGAGGCAGCAGGATATAAGCGTGAAGCGGGAAAGGTTACGGTTTCAAACCGTCCGGATCTTTGCGAATATCAGTGTAACGGAGCTATGGCTCTTGCCAAGGAAGCACACTGCGCACCCATCCAGATTGCCAATGCGGTAGCAGAGAAACTTCAGGGAAATAAGGTTATTTCAAAGGCTGAGGCGGTTATGCCCGGCTTTATAAATATGTTTATCAGCGAGGATTTTCTCGCAGGATATGTGGCTCAGATGGCTTCTGATGACAAGTTCGGAATGGAGCCTGCCGAAAAGAAGATGATTGTGGTTGACTACGGCGGACCCAATATTGCCAAGGCTCTTCATGTAGGACACCTTCGCCCTGCCATTATCGGAGAAAGTATTAAGAGAATCCTTCGCTATGCAGGACATGATGTAATCGGTGATGTTCATATGGGTGACTGGGGAAAGCCTATGGGTCTTGTCATGACAGAGATTCAGGAACGCCAGCCGGACCTTCCTTATTTTGATGAAAGCTACACCGGTGAATATCCTTCTGAGCCTCCCTTTACAGTAAAGGATCTTGAGGAAATTTACCCTACAGCATCAGCAAAGAGTAAAGAGGATGCCGACTATAATGCCCGTGCACTGGAGGCAACCCTTAAGCTTCAGAGCGGAGTTCGCGGATATCGTGCGTTATGGGATCACATCATTAATGTTTCCGTAAATGATATGAAGAGAATTTATAAGATTCTCAATGTTGACTTCGATCTTTGGAATGGTGAAAGTACTGTCCAGTATCTTATTGCCGATATGGTTAAGAAGATGAAGGATGACGGCTATGCCTACGAAAGTGACGGAGCAATCGTAGTAGATGTAAAAGAAGAAACAGATACCAAGGAAGTTCCTCCCTGCATTATTTTAAAGTCGGACGGAGCCAGCCTTTACAATACAACTGATTTGGCTACTATCGAAGAGCGTGTGATTAAGTATAATCCCGATCAGATTATTTATATTACCGACAAGCGCCAGGATCTCTATTTCCTTCAGGTGTTCCGCTGTGCCAAGAAAACAAAGCTTTGTGATGAGAATGTAACTCTTTCTCACATCGGCTTCGGTACAATGAACGGAAAAGACGGAAAACCTTTTAAGACCCGTGACGGTGGTGTAAAACGTCTTGAGGAGCTTATCGGCGATATTCAGACAGAAATGTATAAGAAGATTTCCGAAAACAGGGAAATGGACGAAGCCGAAGCAAGAAATACCGCAAATATTGTAGGTCTTTCAGCACTTTTATACGGAGATTTATCAAATCAGGCTGTTAAGGATTATATTTTCGATATTGAAAGGTTTATTTCTTTTGAAGGAAATACCGGTCCTTATATTCTTTATACAGTAGTACGAATCAAGTCTATTCTTGAAAAGTACAAAGCACAGGGTGGAAATGTTGAAGCTGCAAAAATCGGTAATCCCAGAAATGCTTCTGAAAAGGATCTTATGAAGGCACTTACCGGATTTGCCCAGACACTGGAATCGGCTTCGGAAGAGCTTGCACCTCATAAGATTTGTGCGTACATTTACGAGCTTGCCAATGCGCTTAACTCTTTCTATCATGAAACCAAAATTCTTTCTGAAGAGGATGAGCAGGCAAAATCAGAGTATATTGCCCTTATCGATCTTACCAGGGAAGTGCTTGAAACCTGCATTAATCTTTTGGGCTTTGAAGCACCTGAGAGAATGTAGTGTATTCTTTTTTGAGAAATTGGATAATAAGTACTACCTGAAAAGTATTTTGGGGATTATATGATTTAAGTATTATAGTAATTAGTATTAGGGGTTAATTAGTTTTAAATAATATGCTGATTAAATTAGTATTTGGGGTTAGAAGAATATATTAGTTTTAAATAATATACTGATTGGTATATGAGGTTAAAAGGATATATTAGTATTAATAATATGGCGTGAATAATTCACGCCATATTTGTTAGTTGGAACATATTTGTCAAATTAATTGTATTTGTTGGTTGGAATATGTTTGTCAGTTAGAAACGGAGAGTAAGATGAGAATCGGACACGGATATGATGTTCATCGCCTGGTGGAAGGCAGAAAATGTATAATCGGTGGAGTGGATATTCCCTATGAAAAGGGGCTCTTGGGCCACTCTGATGCAGATGTTTTGGTACATGCCATAATGGATGCTCTTTTAGGGGCAGCAGCATTAGGAGATATTGGTCTTCATTTCCCCGATAACGACCCTGCTTATAAGGGTGCCGACAGTATAAAGTTGCTTGAACAAGTGGGAGATTTGCTGGAAGAGAAGCTTTACGTGGTAGAGAACATTGATGCAACCATATTGGCACAGGCTCCCAAAATGAGGCCCCATATCGACACCATGCGGGAAAATATATCAAAAGCCTTAAGAATCTCTGTATCTCAGGTAAATGTTAAAGCCACCACTGAAGAGGGTCTTGGCTTTACCGGAGCAGGAGACGGTATTGCAGCTCATTCCGTTTGCCTTCTTTCTTCATTAAAGGATATGCAGGGCGGCTGCGGAGGATGCTGCAGCAGATGATGAAATTGTAGAAGTGGTGGTTGATGCTGCAGTGGGAGCGACTATTGATGATGTGGCGACGGAAATGATAACTACTGCTATGATAGATATTAGTATAATGTATTACATGGATTACTACATATCCCTGTATGGGTGCTGCATAGCGACGCTTTTGCTGTGAAGTCACTCGTGCAGGGATTTTTTGTGTATATAGAGAGGATATAATGCGTTAAGCCGGCTCGTCCGCTGGCATTTGATTATAATCGCTGCAAATATGTGAATTTTGATCTGAATATGCCGGCTAACCTTTGTTTATAATATCTGTAAACATGTGGATTTTGCGGGTTAGGCATATAATTGTGATTGATAGAATGAAGTTATAGGCCGGATATTTTGTGTGATATTTTATGTAAGCATACGAATCACTAAGAACATTTATATTTATATGCCAGATATGTGTTGTATTTGCAGGTATAGGCCGAAGAATGATTTAAATGTGGCGTATAAAATGTTGCGGGAACTATTTTTTATATGTGAGGTCAGGTTTTCCCATTCGCATCAAGGCGCAAATAATATTGAAATGAGAGATGTTATACGCCATGAGCCATTTTTTTATTGTCGTGGGTAAACCGTGGGTAATGCGTGGGTAAAAATGGCTACAAACCTTGAAAATACGTTATTATTTTTGCTAACCGCAAGGCGAAAAAAATGGACAATAAAAAAACCGAAAACCCTTGATTTTAAAGGATTTTCGGTACTCTTTACGGAGTCGGAGTGACAAGACTTGAACTTGCGGCCTCCACGTCCCTAACGTGGCGCTCTACCACCTGAGCCACACCCCGATATATTTAAAGTGCCTCACAGAAATATTTGTTATTAAACTGCTTGGCAACTTATTGTCACAATAGCGAGAGGGGGATTCGAACCCTCGACACCGCGGGTATGAACCGCGTGCTCTAGCCAACTGAGCTATCTCGCCACAATTTTGTATGGGGCCTACAGGGCTCGAACCTGTGACCCTCTGCTTGTAAGGCAGATGCTCTCCCAGCTGAGCTAAGACCCCCTGCCGTTTGCCGACCTAGTTAGTATATAAAAGACCACTATAAATGTCAAGCATAAAAATGAAAAATATTTATAATGGTGTGAATATATATAATCGGGTGTTTGAAAGCAGGTTTTCTTTACACAACCGATGCTAAAGGGTAAAATATATTGGTATGGAAAAAAAGTCAACAGGAAACAAAAAAAATAGGAAAGTAAAATGGGTTAAGTTCCGTCACAAGGTTGTGTGGACTACGCTCAAACCATTTATGGATTTGTATTGCCGGGTAAAATACGGTGCCCGGATAAAAACCTTTAAAGCCTATGACAGGGAAATGGGGAATGCGGGCGAGCACAAAATAGCTGGGCGGCCTTGCGTTATTTTGTACAATCACGTTACGGGCTTTGATCAGTTCTTTCTGGCTCTGTCCTGCAGGACTCCTGTTTACTATGTGGCTACCGAAGACATTTTTTCCATGGGATTTGCGTCCAAACTTATTAAATATCTGGTAAATCCCATCCCGATAAAGAAACATACTACGGACATAAAAGCGCTTAAAACAGTTTTAAATGTAGCCAGAGAGGGTGGCATTATCGCAATAGCTCCGGAGGGTAACCGCACCTACAGCGGTCGAACCTGTGAGATGAAGGATTCCATATCGTCGCTGTGCAAAAAGTTAAAGCTTCCCATTGTTTTGCTTAAAATTGACGGCGGTTACGGCGTACAGCCCAGATGGAGCAACGAGGTTCGTAAAGGGCACTTTGACTGCGGGGTATCAAAGGTTATTTATCCCGAGGAATACAAGGACATGCCGGACACTGAGCTGTTTGAGGTTATAAAAGAGGGCTTATATCTCGATGAGGCCAGGGCAACAGCTAAGTTTAAAAGCAAAAGAAGGGCTGAGTTTCTGGAAAGGGCGATTTATGTGTGCCCGGATTGCGGATTAAGTTCTTTTGAAAGCAACGGAAATGAGATTAAGTGTCTAAAGTGCAGCCGGAGAGTGACATACAGGGAAGATACTTCGCTGGAGGGCGTCGATAAACCTTTTCCGTACAAATTTGTGGCAGACTGGTATGACTATCAAAAGCAGTTTGTTAACAGTCTTAATACCATGGAAATGGTTACGGAGCCTCTTTATACCGATGTTGTGGACCTTTACGAGGTTATTCCTTATAAAAAGAAAGAACTTCTCTCCGAAGATGTTAATATGCAGCTTTTCGGTGATCGAATCACTTTTTCTTTTGACAGTCTGGAATTAAAGTTTGCCGAAGTGACCGGCATGGCCTGTATGGGGAAAAACAAGCTTAATGTTGAGGCAGGCGGAAAGCTTTACCAGGTTAAAGGCAATAAGCGCTTTAACGCATTAAAATATGTGAATTTCTGTTACAGATTTATGAATCTGTATAAAGGAGACAAAGATGAACAATTTTTGGGACTTTAGTTGTTGGGGATTTTTGGTGTTAATGGGGGCACTGCTTGGCAGCATGCTTCTGGGAAATGCAATTAAGAAGGCAATTCCATTTCTCAGAGAATCTCTTATTCCCACATCGGTAATAGGTGGTACAATCCTGCTTATTATCTCGTCAATTTATTTGCCTGTTACAGGAAAGGTTCTTTATGATACGGAGCTTTTCGGCGGTAACGGGTCTTCGGTTTTGGAGATAATAACATATCACTGTCTTGCGCTTGGTTTCATTGCATCGACTTTAAAATCCACCAATTCCAAGGCATCAAAGAAGCGTACCGCTGAAATTTTCAATACAGGCGTTACCACTGTTTCCACTTACCTGCTTCAGGCGATTGTGGGCCTTGGCATAACATTGATTGCAGCGCTTGTAATCAAAGATTTCTTCCAGGCAGCAGGCGTTCTTTTGCCCTTTGGATACGGGCAGGGAACAGGTCAGGCTATGAACTACGGTCAGATTTATGAAACCGATTACGGCTTTGTGGGTGGAAAGAGCTTTGGCCTTACAATCGCAGCTCTTGGTTTTTTAAGTGCCAGCTTCGGAGGCGTTATTTACCTTAATGTAAAAAGAAGACGGGGCACACTGTCTATTGCCAGCGGAAAGAATGAAAATTACAAAGCCGAAGATATTCAGTCCGAAAACGAAATTCCCATGCAGGAAAGTATCGATAAGATGACCATTCAGATTGCACTGGTGATTCTTGCTTATCTGATTGCTTACGGCATTATGTACCTGCTTGGCAATCTTGCTCCCGGCTTAAAATCCGTGGTATACGGCTTTAACTTCCTGTTCGGTGTTTTGGCAGCGGTTATTGTGAAGTTTATGTTCAAAAACTTCAAGCGCGTAAAAACAATGAAGAAGGAGTATATTAATAACTTCCTTATGACCCGAGTAAGCAACTTCTTTTTCGATTTGATGGTTGTTTCGGGTATCGCGGCTATCAGGCTCGATTATATAGAGAAGTACTGGGGAATAATACTGATTCTTGCTTTTGCCGGAATGGCAGTAACCTTCATCTATGTTCGCCTGGTTTCAAAGCTTTTGTTTAAGGAATACTACGAAGAACAGCTGCTGATGATGTACGGTATGCTGACCGGAACCGCCAGCACCGGTACCATTCTTCTTAGAGAAATAGACGGTGAATTTAAAACCCCTGCCGCTGATAATATGGTATATCAGAACTTCCCGGCAATCGTGTTCGGCTTCCCCATGATGCTTTTGGCAACACTGGCACCGAAGGAGCCTATGCTTACGTTTGGCATATTCGCAGGCTTCTTTGTGGTAATGAATATTATTCTTTTCAGAAGCTTTATTTTCCGCAGAAAGAAAAAAGAGGTTAACAACTGATATGGCCGGATTTGGTGATTGTGACAGCTGCTCAAACTACGTGTATGACGAAGAGTATGAGTGCTATGAATGTATGGTTAATATGGACGAGGACGATTACGGTCGCCTGATGGCTGACTCCCGTTTTCAGTGCCCTTATTATTCCGAAGATAACGAATATGCAATAGTTAGAAAGCAAAATTAAGGATTGTTATGGAAAAGAAAAACAATACTTTTTCCAAGGGAAAAGAAAAACAAAGAAATGTAAATTCAAACAAGGGAGACGTTAGAAATAACGGCTCCCTTAAAAAAATGGATAGGGCAAAGGGACAGGCAAACAGCAAGGTGGCTGCAGCGAAAAGTCAGGCAAACAGCAAGGCGGCTGAAGCGAAAAGTCAGTCAAATAGTAAGGTGGCTGCCGAGAAAAATCGGGCAATTGTATCATCGGCAGGAAAGAGCGGGGGCTGCCCGGTATCGGGTCGCTGCGGCGCCTGTGAGTATTCAGGAATGGAATACTGCGAGCAGCTTAAAATAAAGCAAAAAGAAATGGACAAGCTGCTTGGTTCTTTTGCCAGGGTTGAACCCATTGTGGGAATGGAAAAACCTGTTAACTACAGAAACAAGGTTCACCATGTTTTTGCGAGAAATAAGGCCGGCGAAGCAATAACCGGTTCCTACGAGGAAAAATCGCATAGGTTCGTGGAAATTCCGTATTGCCGGATTGAGGACGAAAAAAGTCAGGCCATAATCAAAACGGTGGCAAAGCTTTGCAAGTCGTTTAAAATTACTATCTACAACGAAAATTCCGGATACGGTCTGCTAAGACATGTGCTGGTCAGGAGAGGATTCACCACAGGCGAGATAATGGTGGTGCTTGTATTAACCGATTCCATGCTTCCCGGTAAAAATAATTTTGTAAAGGCACTCAGAAAAGAGCATCCGGAAATTACTACAGTAGTAATAAATGTAAATGACAGAGATACCAGTATGGTGCTTGGACAGTTTTCAAAGGCCATTTACGGCCCGGGCTTTATTAAGGATAAGTTGATGGGATGTACTTTCAGGATATCACCTTCTTCTTTTTACCAGGTAAACCCGGTACAGACCGAGAAACTCTACAGTATAGCTATTGACTATGCCGGTCTAACAGGCAGGGAGACTGTAATTGACGCCTATTGCGGCATTGGAACCATTGGAATCTGTGCCTCTAAGGCTGCAAAAGAAGTAATCGGCATCGAGCTTAACGGTGACGCTGTTAAGGATGCAATTATCAATGCCAAAGAAAATCAAATCACAAATGTTAAGTTTTATAAGGGCGACGCCGGAGAATTTATGGATGGCTATTCCCGGGACAATAAACACGTGGATGTGGTGTTTATGGACCCGCCCCGCTCAGGCAGCACCGAGCAGTTTATAGACAGCGTAATCCGCTTAAATCCCGACCGTGTGGTATACGTATCCTGCGGCCCGGATACACTGAAGCGTGATCTTGAATATTTTAAGAAAAAGGGTATGAAGGTTGAAAAGATTCAGCCCGTAGACTTATTTCCGGCTACGGTGCATGTGGAAACCGTTTGCCTTTTAAGCAAGAAAGCCCCAGTTTAAGCGGGTTTCAGGGCATATTCGGTAAAAATAAAACTGTAGTTATAGGAAAATAATAAAGTCG
>JAZUJC010000164.1:0-2707 GCA_045642625.1 Lachnospiraceae bacterium | reverse complement strand
GGAACTGAAAGTGATAACTGGGCAATACAGGGAGTCGCATATGCCAACAGGCACAAAGGCAATCACATTATTTCCACAGTTATTGAACATCCGGCGGTATTTGAAAGCTTAAAAGAACTTGAACGTAATGGGTTTAAGGTAAGTTATTTGCCGGTTGATCAATTCGGTCGTGTAAGTCCTGATGATTTGTTGAAAGCTATTACTCCCGAAACTATTCTTATTTCGGTGATGTATGCGAATAATGAAACGGGTGTCATTCAGCCGATAGAGGAAATCGGTGAAATTGCCCGGAAAAACAATATTCTATTTCATACCGATGCAGTTCAGGCATATGGTCACATTCCCGTTAATGTCAATTCAATAAATGCAGATTTACTTTCGGCATCAAGCCATAAGATATATGGCCCGAAAGGAAATGGTTTTCTTTACATACGAAGCGGAGTTTCTGTCAAACCGCTTATTTTTGGCGGCAAGCAGGAAAAAAGTTTAAGGGGTGGAACAGAAAATACTGCTGGAATTGTTGCTTTTTCTGAAGCTGCAAGACTTATGACCGAAGAACTTTCATCTAGAATGGATAAGGAGAGAATTCTTTCATCAAGGCTTAAAACAGGAATATTGAGCAATTTAAATGACGTCAAACTCAATGGAGATGAGATTAATCGTCTTCCCGGAAATTTGAATTTTTCCTTCAAAGGGATAGAAGGCGAGACGCTTTTAATAATGCTTGATATGAAGAATATCTGTGTTTCAACCGGTTCCGCATGTTCGTTTGGGAATGGTCAGGCATCAAGAATTCTTCTTGCGATGCGATTGGATGAAGAGGAGGCACGCGGCTCATTAAGTATATCCGTAGGGTTTGAAAATACCGAGGAGGAGATTGATGCGGCGGTCACCGATATCTGTGAAACAGTTAAATATTTAAGAACAATGAGAATATAAATAATCCGTCGGGTTGATTCAGGAGTGCCCTCAACTAGTTAAACTTTTGAGGGACGGTAGATTCACCCGACGGATTTTATTTTATACCAGCTTATTAAAGCTTGCGACACGATTCTCAAAGGTTGTGTAATATTTAAAGCCACAGTCTTTAAGGATTGCCTCTGCAACATCAAAATTCGATGCTACATTTTCTGCTTTGTGGGCATCTGAGCCTATGGTAATAATTTCACCGCCCAATTCTTTATAGCGTTTTACGATTGAGCGATGAGGGTTTGGATTTGAAAAGCCCTTTGAAAGTGCAGCGGTATTAATCTCTATTCCTTTTTCATTTTCAATCAGTGTTTCCAATATTTCATCTATAATATCTGCGTAATCGGAAACATTATAAACTGATTCACCACCCGGAACGGTTCTTGCAACATAATCTAAATGACCAAGAACGTCGAAATTCTGGAATTTTCTAATATTTGAGAGAGTAGTGTTGAAAAATTCATCTATAGCCATCTTGGGTGTCTTACCTTCGAAAAACTGAGGAAGATAAGTGTCCTGGCCGTTAACATTGTGGATTGAACCGATAATGAAATCAAATTCATGGGCTTTTGCTGCCAACGCATTTTCTCTGAATACTGATTCCTGAAGTCCAAGCTCGATACCGAAGTTTATTTTAATTTGGCCTTCATATTTGGGGCGAAGCATTAGCAACTCATACAAATATGAGTCAACATTACAAATATAAGATCCTTCCGGTGCATCATCGCTAACAGGAAAGTTGTAGTCCAAATGTTCGGTAATACAAATCGCATTAAGTCCCTTTGAAATAGCAGATTTGATTACATCTTCCATAACTGCATCTGAATCGGTGCTGTACGAGGTATGAATATGATAATCAGCTTTGATTGACATGTTTTTTCCTCCTATTTTGTTGTTTTTTATATCATAATTTACAAAAAAATATTTATCAACATGAAAGATTTTTATCTTTTGCACATTTTACAAGTTTTTAGTTGAATTTTTGGTAGTTTTCTTATAAAATATAGACGCTGATAAAATTTTGACAAACTTATTGAAAGTCAAAATCAAAATATAATATTTTCAGGAGGAAAATAAAAATGGCAGTAAAGGTAGCTATTAACGGATTTGGCCGTATCGGTCGTCTTGCATTCAGACAGATGTTTGGTGCTGAAGGTTACGAAGTTGTTGCAATCAACGACTTAACCTCTCCTAAGATGCTTGCACATCTTTTAAAGTATGACTCTTCACAGGGTAACTATGCAAAGAATCACACAGTAGAAGCTGGTGAAGATTCTATCACAGTTGATGGAAAGACTCTTAAGATTTACAAAGAGCCCGATGCAAACAACTGTCCTTGGGGAGCACTTGACGTAGACGTAGTTCTTGAATGCTCTGGTTTCTATACATCAAAGGATAAGGCACAGGCACACATTAATGCCGGCGCTAAGAAGGTAGTTATTTCAGCTCCCGCTGGTAATGATCTTCCTACAATCGTATTCAACGTTAACCACAAGACACTTAAGCCTGAAGATAAGATCATCTCAGCTGCTTCTTGTACAACAAACTGCTTAGCTCCTATGGCTAAGGCTCTTAATGATCTTGCTGGAATTAAGTCTGGTATCATGAGCACAATTCACGCTTACACAGGTGATCAGATGATCCTTGATGGACCTCAGAGAAAGGGTGACCTTAGAAGATCTCGTGCAGGTGCTATCAACATCGTTCCTAACTCAACAGGTGCAGCTAAGGCAATCGG
>JAZUJC010000163.1:0-4422 GCA_045642625.1 Lachnospiraceae bacterium | reverse complement strand
ATATGAAGCAATCTTGTCGCAATATCAAAATATATAAGAAGTGAAATTGCATCTACGATTGTTGTGATGAACGGACTGGCCATTACTGCCGGGTCAAATCCAATCTTCTTGGCGAGCATCGGCAGTGTACAACCGACAATCTTAGCGATAAGCACAACCGCTACAAGTGTCAGGCATACAACAAGCGCAACCTGAAGTCCTACTCTGTCGAGTAACATCAGTTTTGCAAAATTGGCAATTGCCAGTGACACACCGCAAAGAATTGCCACGCGGCTTTCCTTCCATACGACTCTGAGCACATCGCCGTACTCAATCTCTCCCAGGGACAATCCACGAATGATCGTCACGCTGGCCTGTCCGCCTGCATTTCCGCCTGTATCCATCAGCATAGGGATAAACATTGTAAGCTCCGTACAGGATTTTAAAGCATCCTCGAAGCTGCTGATTATTCCCCCTGTAAAGGTAGCAGACACCATCAAAAGAAGGAGCCAGGGAATACGCTTTTTCCAGGTTTCAAATACACCGGTACGCATATATGATTTGTCTGGAGGCATAATAGCTGCCATCTTTTCAATATCTTCGGTAGTTTCTTCTTCAATAATATCCACGATATCGTCGATGGTGATAATACCCACGAGACGGTTTTCATTGTCCACAACCGGCATTGAGGTAAAATCGTACTTCTTGAAAAGCTTGGCAACCTCTTCCTGGTCCATAAGGGTATTTGCTGCAATGACATTCTCGTGCATAATATCGCCGATAATGGCATCGGGATCGCTAAGAAGCAGATACCTTAATGCCGCGGTACCTATTAAGTGCCTGCCGGAATCCAATACATAACAGATATTAATGGTTTCCGAATCGACACCTACCTGACGAACTCTCTCCAATGCCTGGGAAACGGTAAGATTTTCTTTTAAATCCACGTATTCCACGGTCATGATACTACCGGCGGAATCTTCGGGATATCTAAGCAGATGGTTTATATCTCTCCTGGCCTCCGGGTTTACGTTGGCCAAAAGTCTCTTAACAATATTGGCAGGCATCTCTTCAAAAAGGTCGGTAGCATCATCGGCCATCATATTGTTAATAATGTTGGCAGCATCCGAATCGGAAAGAGAAGTAATAATAACCTGCTGATCTTCAACCTCAAGATAAGCAAATACATCCGCCGCCAGATCCTTTGGAAGGATTCTGAACACCTTAAGCATTTCCTCGTTGGACAATTCTCCCATTATTGCAGCTATATCCGCATCGTTAAACTCGGAAATCTTCTGACGGAGGCTTGTGTACTGCTTGGTTTCTAATAACTCCTTGATTTCTTCCATATGCAATTTCTCCATTCATGTGATTTTATTATTTGCCTCGCCGCGGCGGGAAGGGGGTTGTCCGAAGACGTATGTGTAGAATTCTTCATAATAAAATCACCTGCCTTTCGAAATTGATTTAGTATTGGCAAAAGAATCGGTTATGTAAACTCATTATGTAACCTTATTCCATGTCAGTCGATATATAATAACCTTCACCGGTTATCTCGGTTTTGGCCCTTGAGGCCGTCAGGGAAACAATGTCTTCCCTTAATTTGTCCACTGCTTCAAAGCCACAGCGAACATGAAGCGTAACATCATTGGAATAAGTGGTATCGACTATTTCAATACCGCTTTTATCCAACAACCTTTTAATCTTTTCACTATCTGAATAGTCCGAATTTATATCCAGGGTGGCTCCATAGCACATAGTTCTCACTATGGAGTTATCAAGACCCAGCTTTGCGGCCTCAGCGTACATTCTGGCTAAGGGTCCCGCGCCCAAAAGAGTGCCTCCGAAATATCTGGTTACCACAACGCACACATTTCTGACTTTTGTTTCTTTTAGCACATTATATATGGGCAGGCCACCGGTTTGTGCCGGTTCTCCGTCATCACTGTATTTAACCCTGTCCCCATCTTTTCCGAGCACATAGGCGTAACAATTGTGCCTTGCATCGTAATAAATTTTCTTTTGCTGCGCCACAAAAGCCTGGGCTTCTTCTTCGGTTTCAACAGGCTTCAAATGAGCTATAAAGCGGGACTTTTTTAACTCAGTCTCCGCTTCGCCACCCTCTAAAAGCACCTTGTAGGGTTCATTCATTATTCGCCGCCCTCATTGCCCTGGTCCTCATCGTGAGGAGTGGCATTCCAAATAGCCTCTCTGCGGGCTTCAAGCTCGTATCGCTGCTGATTCAGGATATCTTCCCAATTGGGCTGTGAGAAGAACATTTCATCATGCTGGCAAAAACCTGTAGTACTGTGATGTGTTGCATTTCCCGCAGCAAGGGGATCCAGAGTTGCATCAAGAGTCGATGATCCGGGCCATAAGCTTTCGGGTTCCGGAGGTACCAGCTCTACAGCACCTTCGTAAGCGAATGGACACATTTCTGTTGCAGGAAGGTTGTCATATGCACAAACCCTTCCCATAAAGTGAACATTACAAGGATCCTGAGGAACAGTGTCCTTTGTAAAATATTCGGTATATGTTTCTGTACAAAGACCGTTAGGTAAAAGACCTGACTTTTTACATACATTACAGGTTACAATTCCCTCCGGAACTTCAAAACCGATATCCGGAAGATTCTCGTGAACTCTCACCATGACGGCTTTCCAAAGCTTCTGTCCCATCTGGGCCTCAGCATTATTAAGCTCAACCGGGTCGTCATATCCTACCCAGCAGGCTGCGGTATAGTAAGGTGTATAAGCAGCAAACCAAATATCCTTGGAATCGGATGTTGTACCGGTTTTACCTGCCATAGACATTCCGGAGAATTTAGCATTCGTACCTGTACCACGGCTGATACAGTCTTTCATGGCACTGGTAAGCAGGAAAGCGGTTGTCTCTCTGATTACCTGTCTTGTTTTCATTTCGCGATTATCAATGATAATATTGCCGTCTGCATCCTCGATATATGAATATAACCTGGGTTCAATGTAGGTACCCATGTTGGCAATAGCCGCATATGCCGCACAAAGCTCCAGATTGATAACACCGTGAGTAATACCACCCAAAGCAAGTGGCTGACCGATATCGGTATAAATACTGTCTCCCACTCTGGCTGCATCTTCCAGGGTTGTAAATCCAAAGTCAACCAGATACTGATAACCAAGCTCAGGGGTAATCATTGTAATTGTTTTAACCGCTACTACGTTAAGAGACCAGTATATTCCGTAGCGAAGGTTACAAAGACCATAATACTCATCTTTGCCGTACCAGTTGGAAACGGGAGTACCGTTGTAGTAGTTAAAGGGAGCATCGTTAACCGTTGTCGCAAGGGTCATTTGATCGGTATCAATAGCGGGTCCAAAAGAAGCAAGCACCTTAAAGCATGAACCGGGCTGTCGCTTAGACTGAGTAGCTCTGTTAAAGGTACGGCTTGCTTCCTTGGCACCACGGCCGCCAACCATTGCCTTAACCTCGCCGGTTCTCTGGTCAATAACCGTAAATGAAATCTGGGGCTGAATTGTAAGCTTAACGGATTCGGCATATACCTCGTCGCCATCCTCCATTACTGCCTGCTGATAACGCTCGATATCCGCGTAAGCAGATTCCTCGTCTTTATAAAGCATGTTAAACTTGCGGTTTTCCTGTCTGAAATAGGTTCTGAACATTTCAGAGCTGTGATTTTCAAGCGTTCCGTCAGCCTTCTGAATGGTAAGCCTGTAAGCTAATTGCCACTTTGTGGTAGGGAAATTGTCTTCGTTGGCGAACTCCTCGTCACAAATTTTCTGGATTTCCGGATCCATATTGGAATGAATCTTTATACCGCCGCTGTACATAAGAGTATATGCCTGATTTTCATTGTAGCCTGCAGCAAGAAGGTCCTTTAACACCTGCTCGGTAACAGCATCCACATAATATGAGGTAACCTGGCTTTCACCCTGTACTTCGTTAACTGTCTGAATACGGTCGTAAACATCATCGTTAATGGTAGCATCATATTCAGCCTGGGTAATATATCCAAGCCTTAACATATTGCCCAGAACGTCCGCACGCCTTGCCGCATTATTATCCGGGTGAATAATCGGGTTGTACTTCGAAGGGTTCTGAGTAATTGCAGCTATAACGGAAGCTTCCGACAAATCAAGGTCAATGGCATGCTTTCCGAAATAACGAAGTGCCGCAGCCTCAATACCAAGGGTGTTCTGCCCCATATTAATGGTATTTAAGTAGTTTACAAGGATATCATCCTTGCTCATATTCTTGCGAAGGTCAATTAAAAGATACTGTTCCTGTATCTTACGCTTGATTTTCTCTACATCATTTTCCTCATCGGTCCAACTGGTAAATACATTATTCTTTAAAAGCTGCTGAGTAATTGTAGAAGCACCCTGGGACAAATCCTTATCCTTAAGAGCAGTAATACCGGCACGCATAATACCCTGAATATCA
>JAZUJC010000162.1:0-6719 GCA_045642625.1 Lachnospiraceae bacterium | reverse complement strand
TTTTTTATATCAACATCAAATATGGAGATTCCATACTCATTTCCCTGTGTATATGAAGATACGTATGCAACATATTTGCTCATAAAGTTACCTCCTGGCCAATCTGAAAATATTATAACATATTTAGTTTCTAAAATGTATAAAAAAGAATTGACACAAACACATGTTAATGTATAATTATTTTCGATGTTTAGTAAAAGTAAACTTTATGTTTATTTTTTTGTCAACGCAGTAACAGTAAACTTTTTGTTTAAAATAGTTCAAATCTTGAGGGGATGACAATTATGGATATTGGGCAAAAAATAAAGGAACTACGAGTCCAGCTTGGGCTTACCCAGGAAGATCTGGCAGACAGATGCGAGCTTAGCAAAGGCTTTATTTCTCAGCTTGAGCGAAATCTCACATCACCTTCCATAAATACACTTACTGATATTCTTCAGTCGCTTGGAACAGACCTTTCCGATTTCTTTTATGAACAAAAGACTCAGGAAAAGGTAGTATTCGGTGAAGAGGACTACTTTGTTAAAGAAGATACCGAGCTTGGCAATAAGATTGAATGGATTATTCCCAACGCGCAAAAGAACGAAATGGAGCCAATAAAGCTTACTCTTGAGCCCGGTGGAAAAACATATCCCGATATTCCCCATGAAGGTGAGGAATTCGGTTATGTAATTAAGGGTTCAATCCGATTACATATCGGCAAAGATATATATAAAGCAAAAACAGGCGAATCGTTTTATATAACCCCCGGTTCAACTCATTACATCGAAGCGGGCAACAAAGGTGCAACTATAATTTGGGTATCCAGTCCCCCCAGTTTTTAATCCAGGAGAATAATATGGGATCAAATAATAACGAATTAATCAATTTAAGAAATATATCAAAATCCTTTGATGGCCAGATGGTATTGGACGATCTTTCTTTATATATAAAAGAAAATGAATTTCTTACCCTCTTAGGCCCCAGTGGTTGCGGTAAAACTACTACTTTAAGAATAATCGGCGGTTTTGAAACTCCCGACAAAGGAAGTGTATTGTTTGAAGGGAAGGATATTACCAATCTCCCTCCCAACAAACGTCAGTTAAATACCGTATTCCAGAAATATGCACTGTTTACTCACATGACAATTGCCGAAAACATTGCTTTTGGATTAAAAATCAAAGGAAAGTCAAAATCATACATTGATGACAAAATCAAATATGCTCTTAAGCTCGTTAACCTCGAAGAATACGGTAACAGAATGCCCAGCACTCTTTCCGGCGGACAGCAGCAAAGAATTGCCATTGCAAGAGCTATTGTAAACGAGCCTAAGGTTCTTTTGCTTGATGAGCCCCTGGGTGCTCTTGATTTAAAGCTTCGTCAGGATATGCAGTACGAACTGATTCGCTTAAAGAATGAACTTGGAATTACATTCATATATGTTACACACGATCAGGAAGAAGCTCTTACAATGAGCGATACTATCGTGGTAATGAATCAGGGCTATATTCAGCAAATCGGCTCACCTGAAAAGATTTATAATGAGCCCGAAAATGCTTTTGTAGCCGATTTCATCGGAGATTCCAATATCATTGATGCATTAATGATTCAGGATGAGCTTGTTGAGATTTTCGGAGCCAAATTTGCCTGTGTTGATAAAGGCTTTGGAAATAACAAGCCTGTCGATGTAGTAATAAGACCCGAAGATGTAGAGCTTGTTGAACCCACTGAGGGCACTCTTGTCGGTACAGTTACACATCTTATTTTCAAGGGTGTTCACTACGAAATGGAAGTAACAACTCCCAACGGATTTGAATGGCTTGTTCATTCAACTTCCTGCTTCCCTGTTGGTACTGAGGTTGGAATCCGTGTAAAACCTTTCAATATTCAGATTATGAATAAACCCGAATCAGAGGACGAGGAGGCCGTTCACATTGAAGAATAAGAAGCTTATGTTAGGGCTTCCCTATTATTTCTGGTCAATTGCCTTTGTAATCATTCCTCTTTTTATGGTTGTTTACTACGGTTTGACAGATAAGACCGGAGCCTTTACTTTTGACAATTTAGCAAAAATATCAGTCCCCGAACATGCCAAGTCATTGTGGCTTGCATTAAAGCTTTCTTTTGAAAGTACTGTTGTATGCTTTATACTTGCATATCCTCTCGCCATGATTTTATCAAAATCCGGCAAAGGCCGTTCAAGTGTACTTGTTCTTATTTTTATTCTTCCTATGTGGATGAATTTCCTTTTAAGAACAATGGCATGGCAAACATTGCTTGAAAACAATGGTGTAATTAATACTATTTTAAAGTCAATCGGTTTACCTGCTTTACATATGATTAATACACCCGGTGCAATTATATTCGGTATGGTATATAACTTTTTACCGTTTATGGTTTTGCCCTTATACAACTCACTTTCAAAAATTGACATCAACGTCATTAACGCAGCAAGAGACCTGGGAGCCAATCCCTTCCAGACCTTTATAAAGATTACTCTTCCACTGTCCGTACCCGGTATTATCTCCGGTATAACAATGGTATTTGTTCCTTCACTTACCACCTTCGTAATTTCCAACTTACTTGGTGGTGCAAAGATACTCCTTATCGGTAATGTTATTGAACAGGAATTTTCTTTGACAAATAATTGGCATTTAGGAAGTGGATTATCAATGATTCTGATGATTTTCATTATTATCAGCATGATAATCACAGCCATATTTGATAAAGATGGGGAGGGCTTAATATGAATCTCTTTGGAAAGATTGCAAAAAGAATATATATTGCCCTTATCATCATTTTCATGTACGCTCCCATCTTAACACTGATGGTACTCAGCTTTAACAAAAGTAAGTCCAGAGCAAAATGGGGCGGATTTACATTCAAATGGTACGGAAGTCTTTTTGAAAACGATGCAATAATGGCAGCCCTTTGGAATACACTTGCAATCGCTACTCTTTCGGCAATTATTTCAACAATTATCGGAACCGCAGCCTGTCTTGCAATTAATGCCATGAAAAAGAAGGGCCGAACAATTTGGATGGGTGTCACAAACATCCCTATGCTTAATGCGGAAATTGTTACCGGTATTTCATTAATGCTTATTTTTATATTTTTAGGCGTTAAATTTGGCTTTATGACAATTCTTATTGCTCATATCACATTTAACATTCCCTATGTAATATTAAGCGTAATGCCAAGAATGAAAACCCTTAATCCTTCCACCTACGAAGCCGCACTTGACTTAGGTGCCAGCCCCTTCAATGCTTTTATGAAGGTTGTTTTACCCGACATTTTCCCCGGAGTTGTATCAGGCTTTTTAATGGCATTTACAATGTCCATTGATGATTTTGTTATTACTCACTTTACAAAGGGTGCCGGTGTTGATACTTTATCCACCAAAATTTACTCCGAAGTAAAAAAAGGTATAAAGCCTGAAATGTATGCTTTATCCACTATTATTTTTATTACGATTCTTGTTTTGTTATTACTTATAAATATCACACCAAACAAGAATGAAAGTGCAAAAAAATAACCATAATATATGGTTTTAAATGGAGGAATAATATGAAAAAGAAATTAGCTTTACTTCTTTGCCTCTGCTTTGTAGTACTTACATTTGCAGCATGCGGCAAAAAGAACACAAACGGCAAGGTAGTCGTTTATAACTGGGGTGAATACATTGATCCCGAAACCTTAAAGATGTTTGAAGAAGAAACCGGTATCGAAGTTATTTATGATGAGTTTGAAACAAACGAACTCATGTATCCCAAGGTAGAAGCAGGTGCAACAAAATATGATGTAATCTGCCCTTCCGATTATATGGTTAGAAAGATGATTGAAAACAATCTTCTTCACGAAATCAATTTAGACAATATTCCCAATGCAAAAGAAAATATCGGCGAACAGTATTGGGAGCAGTCACAAGAATTCGATCCCGAAAACAAGTATTCTATCCCTTATGCATGGGGAACTTTAGGTATCTTATACAACAAGACTATGGTTGATGAGGAAGTAGATTCCTGGAGTATTCTTTGGGATGAAAAGTATTCAGGCCAGATTCTTATGCAGGATTCAGTTAGAGATATCTTCTGTGTAGCCCTTGCTAAAAACGGATTTTCAATGAACTCTCTTAACATTGATGAACTTCAGATTGCAAAAAATGATCTTATTGCACAGAAGCCACTTGTACAGGCATATGTCATTGATGAAGTCAGAGATAAAATGATTGGTAACGAAGCAGCAATCGGTGTTATCTACTCAGGTGAAGCAATTTATACACAGCGTGAAAATGAAGATCTTGTATATGTAATTCCCAAGGAAGGAACCAACCTTTGGATTGATAACTGGGTAATCCCCGCAAACTGCGAAAACCTTGAAAATGCTGAAAAGTTCATTAACTTTATGTGCCGTCCCGACATTGCAGCAATTAACTTTGAATATCTTACATATTCAACCCCTAATATCGGCGGCAGAGAGGAATGTGCTGATGAATTCTTAAAGAACTCTCCCATCGCTTTCCCCGATATCACAGCTTATCACTTTGAAACCTACACCTATTTAGGTGAAGAAGGCGACGAATTATATGCTAACCTTTACAAGGAAATTAAAAGTTCTAACTAAACAGCTTACAAAAACTGATTATTTTAGAGTTTTCAATTGTCATTAATAAAAACCCCGTGATTAATAACAATCACGGGGTTTATCGTTTTATAATTTGATTCTTTCAGGGAATCCAACCTTCTTCTGCACCTTACGAATAGTTTTGGTTGCATAATAATTAGCCTTTTCAGCATTGTTCTTTATAACAGAATCAATGTATGACTTTTCTTTTTCAAGACTGTAAAAACGCTCCTGCAAAGGATTCAATAAATCGGCTACAGACTCACCTACTGCAAGTTTAAAATCACCGTATCCCTTACCATCAAATTCCTTTACAACTTCTTCGGGACTCTTTCCGGTACAAGCTGAATAAATATCGATAAGGTTATGAATGCCCTTCTGCTGGTCGTTATAAGCGATAACGCCTTCGGAATCTGTTACAGCTCTCTTAAACTTACGAATAATGGTATCTTTGTCATCCATCAAATAAATGCTGGCATTAAGGTTTTCGTCTGACTTGGACATCTTCTTTTCAGGATCCTGCAGGGACATAATCTTTGCACCGGTTTTTCCGATATAAGGTTCGGGAATTGTAAACACATCACCGTAAATCGCATTAAAACGCTGAGCAATATCCCTGGTAATTTCAAGATGCTGAAGCTGATCCTTACCTACAGGAACAACATCAGTCTGATAAAGAAGAATATCCGCTGCCATCAATACGGGATAGGTATATAAGCCTGCATTAATGTTATCGGCATGCTTGGCTGACTTATCCTTAAACTGAGTCATTCTGTTTAACTCACCCATATATGTAAAGCAGTTTAATATCCATGACAGTTCAGCATGTCCGCTGACATGTGACTGATAATAAATACAGTTCTTTTCAGGATCAAGACCGGCAGCAATATAAAGTGTAAGAAGCTTTCTTGCCCTGGAGCGAAGCTCTGCGGGATCCTGTCTTACGGTTATGGAGTGCATATCAACAACGGAATAAAAGGTTTCATATTCGTCCTGAAGAGCAAGCCAGTTCTTTAAAGCACCAATATAATTACCTAATGTTAAATTACCGGTTGCCTGCATTCCGCTGAACAATACTTTCTTATCATTTATCATTTCAAAATTTCCTCACATTACTAATATTTAAAACTCATAAAATTTATTCTACACGCCAAAAGAAATAAGTCAATATAACGTTATTATTTGGATTTATCCTTTAAATATACATTTTTAAGATAATCAAAGGTTTTCTCTTCGCCTTCTTCTTTTAGCATCGTAAGAACCATTTTCAGGTCATTATAGGTGGTTTCATGTATATTGCCCACATTATCCCTTCGATTAAAATAATCAAGCGCCGCACCGTCATTATAATCCTTGCCTTTATACACCTTGCAGGCAGCTATACGATCCATAATCATTTCCACGAAATACTTTCGCGGCATACAGACCGGCTCCGCATGATTTGCAGTTGCGATTGAATAATCGGTCCAATACTCATAATGATGCTTATTTCGCCCTTTATGATGAATCCAGGCCGATGAATAACCCTTTTCTATTCTTTCTGCCACATTAGGGCTTCGCATACCCTGATAATATTTAACCCCAACTCTAAATTCCGTAGGTGAATACTTGGAAAGGTCATGAGTAAGGCCCTGTTTAATAAGCCCCACCTTAAAGCAGCCTCTCCTTACTAATCTCCTGTGTTTGTTTACGGTATGAAGATGTTTAAAGAAATTACTTATCATTTATACCTTTTTTTCCTTAAAATAAATATGGAAACAGATCGTCCCGAAGCATCAAAATATTCTTTGTCATATTTCTTTGCTTTACTTTCATCAAAATCCTGCAATGTGCTGCCATCTGAATTAAACAAATAATACCAGTCGTAGTCTTTACCTTGTACAGGCAGAGCAAATTTAACAGTTTCCCAATACATATTAAATATAATATATATTGAATCTTCTCTTTCTTTTGCATAGGTTTTAGCATATTCACCGCACAACAATACTGCAAAGGAACGGGATACAGGATCCTGATTCATCTTAAATGGAGCCTCGGAATGAAAAGAAATATCCGGAAGCTTTACTGCCAAATAGTCATATAATCTAAGTTCTCTGGGCTGATGAAGAATAGTATGT
>JAZUJC010000161.1:0-2907 GCA_045642625.1 Lachnospiraceae bacterium | reverse complement strand
GCGTATTGCAGGAAAATAAACCATCACAAGGAACTAACTTATGGAAGAAAAGAAATGTTGTTGCGGCGAAAAGCATAAAGAACGCTCTGATAAAGAATACAAAGACCTTATGAATCGTCTTAAGAGGATAGAGGGACAGGTCCGCGGTATCCAGGGAATGCTGGAAAAGGATGCCTACTGCATTGATATCCTGACTCAGGTTTCGGCGGTTAATGCAGCCCTGAACAGCTTTAATAAAGTTCTTTTGTCCAATCATATCAACAGCTGCGTTGCAGAAAACGTAAGACAGGGCAACGATGAAGTAATAGATGAGCTTGTAAATGTTCTTCCCAAGCTTATGAAGTAGAGCCGGCGCGAATGTATTTGCTTATGCTGAATTGAGGAGGCAAAACAGTTCACGAAATGAATTGAGGAGGCAAAACGGCTAACGGAATTTAAGCAAATTTGAAAGTATAAAAAGGTATCTCTGAATTTATATTACTTCCGGAAAGGAGTTTAAATGCAACAGTATACTGTAACAGGTATGAGCTGTGCTGCATGCAGTGCCCGGGTGGAAAAAGCAGTAAATGCCGTTGAAGGCGTGGACAGCTGCTCGGTGAGCCTGCTCACCAATTCAATGGGCGTTGAAGGCACCGCAAATGCATCGGATATAATTGCCGCGGTTGAGGCAGCGGGCTATGGTGCAGCCTTAAAAGAAAAAAATAAATCAAATGGGGCAGTTAAGGCCCCGGATTATGATGATATGCTGGTGGACGGGGAGACCCCTAAAATGGTACGAAGGCTCGTTGCTTCGGTGTGTCTGCTGATTCCACTAATGTATGTGTCTATGGGACATATGATGTGGAACTGGCCTTTGCCTGCCTGGTTTGATAACAACCACGTGGCGATGGGGCTTGTGCAGCTTTTGCTTACCATCGCCATAATGGTCATCAATCAAAAGTTTTTCATAAACGGATTTAAAGGAGTGATTCACAAATCACCCAATATGGATACCCTGATTGCTTTGGGCTCCATGGCTTCTTTTGGCTACAGCGTATATGCCCTGTTTGCCATGACCGGCGCTCAGACAGCCGGGGATATGGACGGGGTTATGGCCTATATGCACGAATTTTATTTTGAGTCGGCGGCCATGATCCTTACCCTGATTACAGTGGGCAAGACTCTCGAAGCCAGGTCTAAAGGCAAAACAACGGACGCCCTTAAAAGCCTGATGAGGCTTGCACCCAAAACCGCCAATGTCATCCGAAACGGTATTGAGGAGACTGTAAGCATTGAGCAGGTCAGAATAGGTGACGTTTTTGTGGTTCGTCCGGGAGAAAATATCCCGGTGGACGGTGTTATAACAGAGGGTAACAGTGCAGTAAACGAATCGGCCCTGACCGGAGAGAGCATTCCTGTGGACAAAGAAGCCGGTGATATGGTTTCTGCGGCCACTATCAATCAGTCCGGATTTATAAAATGTGAGGCCACCAGAGTGGGTGAGGATACCACTCTTTCGCAGATTATTCAGATGGTCAGTGATGCGGCGGCCACCAAGGCGCCAATAGCCAAAATTGCCGACAGAGTGTCCGGAGTGTTTGTGCCGGTTGTAATTGTCATTGCTCTGGTTACTTTTGCCGGCTGGCTTATTGCAGGACAGTCGGTAGGCTTTGCAATAGCCAGGGGCGTATCGGTACTGGTAATCAGCTGTCCCTGCGCGTTAGGCCTTGCAACCCCTGTGGCCATTATGGTAGGCAACGGAATGGGGGCCCGCCATGGTATAATGTTTAAAACCGCGGTTTCTCTCGAGGAAACCGGCAAAACCCGTATCGTGGCATTAGACAAGACAGGCACCATCACTAAGGGTGAACCGGTTGTTACGGATATTTATGCGGCCCCGGGTTTCACTGAGCAGGAGCTTCTTTCGCTGGCCTATGATCTGGAGACCAGGAGCGAACATCCCCTGGCGAGGGCTATAGTCAATAAGGGACAGGAAAAGCATTTAACTGCCCGTGAAGTCACCGATTTTGTGGCTGTGGCAGGTAACGGACTTACCGCCGTGCTTGACGGTGAACCGGTTTGCGGCGGTAATAAAAGCTTCGTTGAAAAATATTGCAGGGTTGATGAGAATGCGGTTAATGTGGCAAAAGAATATGCCGGTATGGGCAAGACACCTTTGTTCTTTTGCCGTGGAAACGGTCTGGCAGGCATTATTGCCGTGGCGGATGTCATTAAAGAGGACAGCCCGGGAGCGATAAAAGAGCTCCGGAATATGGGCATCAGGGTTGTGATGCTTACAGGCGATAACCGGGTAACCGCCGATGCCATCGGAAAGCAGGCCGGCGTTGACTATGTTATTGCGGGAGTGCTGCCTGAGGGCAAAGAAAGTGTGATCCGGAAGCTCAAAGAATACGGAAAGGTTACAATGGTCGGTGATGGTATAAACGATGCGCCGGCCCTTACAAGAGCGGATATAGGTATTGCCATCGGAGCCGGAACCGACATAGCGATTGATGCTGCGGATGTAGTGCTCATGAAGAGCCGGTTGATTGACGTACCGGCGGCAATCAGGCTGAGCCGGCAGACCCTTAAAAACATTCACGAGAATTTGTTCTGGGCTTTCTTTTACAATGTAATCGGCATTCCCCTGGCAGCGGGGCTTCTTTATCCCCTGTTTGGCTGGAAGCTAAACCCTATGTTTGGAGCGGCGGCCATGAGCCTATCCAGTGTCTGCGTGGTAAGCAATGCACTGAGGCTTAATCTGTTTTCGATGTACGACGCCCGCAGGGACAAAAAGAAAGATGCAATGATAGAAC
The DNA here is from genome assembly GCA_045642625.1 of Lachnospiraceae bacterium. GTDB lineage: Bacteria > Bacillota > Clostridia > Lachnospirales > Lachnospiraceae > UBA1258. The sequence continues at coordinate 112 of JAZUJC010000161.1, read as the reverse complement.
TTCCGATATCGGAAATATATAGAGAAGAGGAGAATACAAAAATGGAAAAAACAATGGAAATTAAAGGAATGATGTGCGGCCACTGCTCAGGCAGGGTTAAGAAGGCTTTGGA
>JAZUJC010000160.1:0-7130 GCA_045642625.1 Lachnospiraceae bacterium | reverse complement strand
TTTAGAGCAGGTTTTTAAAACCTCGCCTAAATACACCCAATAAACAATCTACCATTTACAATTATATAATACCGTCCTGTTTCTTCAATAGAAAAAGCACATTATTATCCAATAATTATATATACCGATATACGCCTCTTTACTTTAAGACTTTAATATGTTAAAATCTTACAGTACTACAGTAAAAGTACATTTCTTATTATGTCATGATTGTTGGGGGACATACTGTTATGAATAAGAAAATCAGAACAAAGGCAGTTCAAAATTTATTTAACGGTATCCTGTGTCTTGAAAACCAGGACGAATGCTTCGATTTCTTTGAAGATTTATGTACCGTAAATGAGCTTTTAAGCCTTTCTCAGCGCTACGAAGTAGCTCATATGCTTAAGCTTGGCAAAACATATATGGAAATTGCCGAGGAAACCGGTGCTTCCACCGCTACCATCAGCCGTGTAAACAGATCTCTTAATTACGGTAATGATGGTTATGAGCTTATATTTAACAGGCTTTACAAGTCGGAGGCCGAGGCTGTCGAGGCTGCACCTGCCGATGATGCCAAGAAATCAGCAAAGGCTGCAAAAACAACAAAAACCACCAAGACAGTCAAAACTGCTAAAGCAAAATAAGAAGACAAGAAGACTGCAAAAAACGCTAAAGCAAAATAGTAAGACAAGAAGACTGCAAAAACTGCTAAGGCAAAACAGGAAGACAAGAAAGCAAAATAAAACGGAAGCATCTCAGCTGAGAGCTTCCGTTATTTTTATTCTTCCTTATCTCCGGTCATTTCACAGCGACCTTCAAATATTGCGCAATCATCAACTATAAGGTGGGGAGTATGAATATCGCCGAATATTCTTCCGGTTTTGCTTGCTTCAACCTTAACGGTTGCAAACAGCTCGCCTTCGATTACACCGCCAACATATATCTCACCGGCTTCAACCTTGCCTTCAACTTTTCCGTCCCTGCCGATAATAACCTTTCCCTCGGAAAAAACGGTTCCCTTCACAAGGCCGTCCACTCTTAACAATTCCTCGCCCTTGAGAGTTCCCTCTACAATTGTTTTTTTGCCGATAACACTGCTTACGCGACCGGCTCTGTAATCATCTGATTTTCCCATTTTCTTTTCCTATCTTTTTAACCGCTAATCTCCATCAGTTCCATGGGATCCTTGTACTTGTTTTGATAAGTAATCTGATATCCCAGCTTGTTTTCTTCCAAACCACCAACATAAAGAATGGTACCACGCACTACCTCGTCGCCTTCAAAGACTTTGGGAGCCGCTGCATTCTTATAATATGATACATATCCGTTACCGTGGTCGATTACTACACAGTGACCGTATATGGAATCTTCATAAACACTGGTTACCACTCCATCGCCCGATGCAACCACGTCAGATATATCTGACATAAGAAAAACGGCTATGGGCACATAATCATCGGCACTGACATCCTGGGGTTCAATCTCGGCTGAATCGGTTAAAGGACAGCCATTGGGAATGGCTCTCTCCGCCCTTATTTCTTCTTCGGCTTCCGCTTCAGCTTCCTGCTTGCCTACAGTAACCTTAAGCACTTCGTTTAAATCCGCCAGCTCGGCATTTTCAACACCCATTTCATCGATTGTAGCCTTTTGGGTGGTAATAATATCACGAAGAGTACCAACCTGAGCCTCCATATCATTCATAACCTTCCGTGAGTGATATATGCTCACTCCGGCCAGTACTGCAGCCAGAATGGTAACAAGGATACAAACCCTGAAAATATTAAATTTTGAACGGTAATACTTTGTCCTGTCCGACGAAAGATTCGTGGTAACAGATATGGTGTATACTCGTTTCTTTCTGTGTTTCCTTGACATAAAATAAACCTCGTATTTACTTGCACCCACATAACGCTATAGCAAATACCAATTTACCAAACTTGCCCCATTTTAACAGAAATCCATAAAATAGGCAAATCCGGCTACTTTTTAAGATATCCCTTATCGTTTAATGCCTTCTGAACACGAAGCAGCACCAGTTCGTTGTCGGCTGTAATTGTATGAAAATGAAGGCCTCCCGTAGTCTCAGACAGAGCCTTATTGGATGACTCCAAAGCCCTTTCCGAAAATACCCTGGCATCCTCGTGGCTGTTAATATTTATGTCAACCGAAATTGTTCCATACAAATCATTGGAAATCTCTTCGGTAACAACCCTTGCTCCAAGGTCAACAATGGTGCAAAGCTCATCATATATGTCTTCTCGCTTATGAGAGGTCTTTACCCTTATAGTGGCTGCTGAAGGTCCCTTACTGATAATGTAGCCTCTGTTTGTCGCAATTATGTCAACCTCTCCTGCTCTTAATAAAGCAATATCTCCCACGATAATCTGGCGGCTTACACCAAGCTCCTTAGCCAGTGCGGTAGCCGATACCGGCTTATCGCTTTCGGTTATTTTATTTAAAATCTGCTTTCTTCTCTCTTCACCGCTAAGCATTGTATTTGCCATATTTTTACTCCGATTTATTTGTATTTATTTACCAAAAATTCACATATATTATTATACATTTTTACTTTAATATATTTTATAAAAAACTTACTGTCAAGACACATAATTAGCATAGGAATTTTCTTACAATTAGGCCTGTTTTCATAATATATCGCTTTACTTTTTTAAATCGTTGTGCTACTCTATGTTTATCGTGAAAGCGATAATTTTTTTGGAGGTACTTTAGAATGAACAAAGGTACAGTTAAGTGGTTCAACAACCAGAAAGGTTACGGATTCATCTCTGATGAAGCCGGCAACGATGTTTTCGTTCACTTCTCCGGAATCAATGCAGAAGGCTTCAAGTCTCTTGAAGAAGGCGCTGCAGTTGAGTTCGAAGTAACTGACGGAGCAAAGGGACCTCAGGCTGTTAACGTTTCTGTTATTAAGTAATTTTTAACAGGTTAACACAGGTCTTTAATCGTTTAATCAGTAACACGATGTGCCTTTTCTACAATATATGTTTAGAATTAGCAATACGGTTTTATGATTAAAATGAGAAAGGAAGAACTCATCGTTCTTCCTTTTTTATTTTGCCTGTTTAGTTGTTTATTGTCTTTATACTACCTGGCTCATATCGTACATTCCGGGGCCTTTGCCGTTTAAGAACTTGGCTGCCTCTACAGCACCCTTGGCAAATATAGCCTTGGAATATGCGGTGTGCTGAATGGTGATTACTTCATCGGTTCCGCAGAACAGTACTTCGTGGTCACCTACAATATTGCCGCCTCTTACAGCTGAGATTCCCATTTCCTTGGAGTCTCTCTTCTGTCTTACCTGAGATCTGTCATAAACATATGTAAATTCGTTGTCAAATTCCTCATTAATCGAATCTGCAAGTGCCAAAGCGGTACCGCTTGGTGCATCAAGCTTCTGATTGTGATGTTTCTCAACAATTTCAACATCAAAGCCTGCAGGTACAAGCACCTTGGCAACATCCTTTAACACCTTTAAAAGAGTGTTGATACCAAGTGACATATTGGCACTTCTAAGCACTGCCACCTTCTTTGAATGCTCTTCTACTTTGACAAGCTGTTCCTGGGAAAGACCTGTTGAGCAAAGCACCAGGGGAAGGTTTCTTTTGCCACAATACTCAAGAAGCTTATCTACAGCCTTGGCAGTTGAAAAATCAATTACCACATCAGCTTCAACATCACACTCGTCAATGTTTGTAAATACGGGATAACCGTTTGTTGAAATATTGTCCGCAATATCGATTCCGGCTACTATTTCGGCATTGGCATCATTTTTACAGATTCCTGTAATAACCTGGCCCATTTTACCGTTGCAGCCATGCATAATAATCTTTGTCATAATCTACCTCTTTATCGACCGGGAGGCCGTGTAATAGTTAGTCTCTGCTTAAATCGTTAAACATAATTACCTGGTTCTTTGAGCAGTCAATGCCATAATTTTCAAGAGACTTCTTAAGCCTGTCAGCATTTGCACCGTCCATTTCGGTAAGGGGAAGTCTCAAAGGACCTGCCTCCATTCCCATAAGGTTAAGAGCTGTCTTAACGGGAATAGGGTTAACCTCGCAGAAAAGACTCTTTATAAGGTCAATTGCCTCTAACTGAAGCTTGCAGCTGGCCTTAACATCACCCTTTAAATAAAGGTCAACGATGTCATGAGTTTCCTTGGGCGCTACATTGGAAAGAACGGAAATTACACCAAGTCCGCCAAGAGAAAGAATAGGAACTATCTGATCGTCATTACCTGAATAGATAGCAAAATCTTCATCCATGATTGAAGCAAGCATGGCAACCTGTGAAATATCACCGCTGGCTTCCTTAATAGCTACAACATTGGCAGCGCGTCTTGCGATTTCCTTAACTGTAGCGGGCTGAATATTGCAGCCTGTACGACTGGGAACATTATAAAGAATTACAGGAATCTTAACTGCTTCGGCAGTCTTTACGAAGTGCTCGATAAGGCCCTTCTGAGTTGCCTTATTGTAATAGGGGGTTACCAGTAAAAGTGCATCTGCCCCTGCCTTTTCAGCTTCGATTGAAAGGTAAATAGCAGTTTCTGTACTGTTTGAACCGGTACCTGCAATTACGGGAACCCTTCCTGCAACCTTCTCTACTGTATGGCGAATAACCTTAAGGTGTTCCTCGTGAGAAAGAGTTGAAGCCTCTCCTGTTGTTCCGCAGGCAACAATGGAATCTGTTCCGTTATTAATCTGAAATTCAATAAGCTCATCAAGCTTTTCGTAATTAACCTCGCCATTGGCTTTCATAGGTGTTACTAAAGCTACTGCAGCTCCTGTAAAAATTGGTTTACGCATTTTAAATGCTCCTTTCTGTTTACGAAAAAAAACTGACCATACAAAATATACGGTCAGTCCTATCTACGTTGATTGATAGCTCCCCATTCGCCTAAGCGAATGACAGTTATGCACTTGTTCAGTGCATTCCCAGGACCCATTTCCCGGCGGAAATGCTCCTTCGGCGTATCACCCTTTCCCCAGTTATCAACTGTGTCCGTCACATCCAACAGGATACTAATGATCAACGCAACCTCTACCGTGTTATTATTTACTTGTTTGCTATATTAGCACCCTAATATATTGCTGTCAATACCGTTGTATACAAGTATTTCTACTTTTTAAAACCGGCACGCTTTCTTAATGTAGGGTCAAGAATCTTCTTTCTGATACGAAGTGTTTTAGGGGTAACCTCCAAAAGCTCGTCGGTATCAATAAAGTCAAGTGCCTGCTCAAGGCTTAGAATCTTGGGCGGTACAAGCCTTAATGCTTCATCGGCTGCAGAAGAACGTGTATTGGTAAGCTGCTTTCTTTTGCATACATTCACTTCTATATCCTCAGCCTTACCGGTCTGGCCGATAACCATACCCGAATATACCTTTTCTCCGGGTCCGATAAACAAAATACCGCGTTCCTGAGCATTAAACAGACCATAGGTTACTGTCTCACCGCTTTCAAATGCGATCAACGAGCCCTGGCTTCTGTATGCGATATCTCCCTTGTAAGGGCCGTAACCGTCAAAAATGGTATTCATAATACCGTTACCCTTGGTGTCTGTCATAAACTCACCACGGTAACCGATAAGCCCTCTTGAAGGGATAGAGAACATAAGCCTTGTGTAGCCACCGTTGGCCTGTCCCATTTCCTTAAGCTCACCCTTACGCATGGAAAGCTTTTCAATAACAGTACCTGAGAATTCTTCAGGCACATCCACATAGGCCAGTTCCATAGGCTCCAGCTGTTTGCCGTTTTCATCCTTTTTATATAAAACCTCAGCCTTACTTACTGCAAATTCAAAGCCTTCACGGCGCATGTTCTCAATAAGAACCGACAAATGAAGCTCACCACGTCCGGATACCTTAAAGGAATCGGTGGAATCGGTTTCTACTACTCTTAATGAAACGACGGTGTTAAGCTCTCTGAACAGTCTGTCTCTAAGGTGTCTTGATGTAACAAACTTGCCTTCCTGACCCGCCAAAGGTGAATCATTAACTACAAAGTGCATTGCTATTGTTGGCTCTGAAATCTTCTGGAAGGGAATGGGATTGGGGGCATCAACCGAGCAAAGAGTATCTCCGATATGAATGTCCGCAATACCTGAAATAGCAACGATAGCTCCTATATCCGCCGATTTAACCTCAACCTTGTTAAGACCTTCAAACTCATAAAGCTTTGAAACCTTAACCTTCTTAATCTTGTCAGGCTCATGATGGTTAACAATCACTACTTCCTGATTAACGCTTATGGTACCGTTATCAACCTTTCCGACACCGATACGGCCTACATATTCATTGTAGTCAATGGTGCTGATAAGAAGCTGGGTACCTGCTTCGCTGTCACCGGTAGGCGCAGGAATGTAATCAATAATTGTATCAAACAAAGGTGCCATATTAACACCGGGAACTTCAGGATCAAGAGATGCGGTACCTGCCTTGGCGGATGCAAAAACAAAAGGACAGTCAAGCTGTTCGTCGGTTGCATCAAGTTCCAAAAGAAGCTCTAAAACTTCATCAATAACCTCTGTAGGGCGCGCTTCGGGTCTGTCAATCTTGTTAACACACACGATAACGGGAAGCTTAAGCTCCATAGCCTTTCTAAGTACAAACTTTGTCTGAGGCATGGGACCTTCAAAAGCATCAACCACCAGAATAACACCGTTAACCATTTTAAGAACTCGCTCAACCTCACCGCCGAAATCAGCATGGCCGGGAGTATCGATAATGTTAATCTTGGTATTTTTATATGTTACGGCAGTATTTTTGGAAAGAATGGTAATACCACGCTCTCTTTCAATATCATTAGAGTCCATTACTCTCTCGGCAACTTCCTGATTTTCACGGAAAACGCCGCTCTGCTTTAATAATTCATCAACCAATGTTGTTTTACCATGGTCTACATGGGCAATAATTGCAACATTACGAATATCGTCTCTTGTCTTTACCATAAATATCCTGCATTTCCCATCCAAGATTCGGCACTTTGACTTCTTCTCAAAATGCATCGGATGCTATATTATTTCACACTGAGCCAAATTATAACATTCGAAAAAAAGCCCTACAATCAAACATTTGCACAAAAATAGGAAACAATAAGGTTTGACTTTAAACAAAAAGCGAAATA
>JAZUJC010000159.1:0-3053 GCA_045642625.1 Lachnospiraceae bacterium | reverse complement strand
TGCACAGCTTGTAATGGAGCTTTTTTGGCCTGTTATTACCTGCATATATCTTATGTGGAGCTTTATAACCTTTGATTGGTGGAAGACCTGGATTATCTGGATTATTGCTTCTATAGTCCATGTATTTCTTAAAAAATCGTTTATCAGAAAGTAAGCTGAGGGGAGAATTGAAATGAATAACGTAGAAATGGAAAAAATGGGAAAAATAAAGAATACGGTTATAATTGTTCTTATAATTTTAACTGCTCTTTCAATTTTGTTTGGTATATGCAGACATGCATTTGGCTGGTTTGGAGGCACTTCCGGTTTAGGCCCTATTGTGAAAAAAGAAATGATAATAAAAGAAAACGTTGACATCATAGAGCTTAATGCAGCAATAGCAGATATCACAATTAAGGAAGGTAATGAGTTAAAAGTGGATTACTGTCTTCCTGAAAAGCTTGTTCCGGAATTAATTGTATCAAACGGAAAACTGAGTTTTGACAGTACCGGCTATAAAGCAAAAAAAGCAAATAAATTGGGTCATAGAAGTGAAGATTACAGCATAACAATAACGGTTCCGGCCGACTATGATATGAGATCCATAAAGATAAGCCTTAATATGGGTGATTTGAATATCAGTTCCATTAACTGTGAAAGTATTACCGTAGATGCTAATCTCGGAGATATCAAGTTAAGCAATATTACAGGAGAGAGTCTTGTAATTCATGATGATTGCGGAGATGTAAAAGCATCAAATGTGAATGTTACAAGAATAGACAGTTCCAACGAACTGGGTGATATAACTTTTAGTAGCATTACCTGTAATTCATGTATATTTGATAATTCATGTGGTGACACCGAAGTAGACGGAACAATGAACAGTGTCAGCATTGACAACAATCTGGGTGATATAGACCTTAATACTGTTAACGACGAATCCGAAATAGCAATTGATGTTCATACGGATTTGGGTTCAGTAAGGGTTAACGGTCGAAAGAGGTAAAGCCCTGTGAATGAAGAGCACATTCAGTAAAAAGAATCGGATGCTGCAGTAATTGTTTTATAAAATCCAATTGACTAAACATATATGAGTATATGTATAATAATATATATTCTCATTATGTATTGAGATGGAGGAGAGATTTATGAAAAAGATTATTACTGTAGCCCTGGCCGGTATGATGGCTTTGGCACTGATTGCCTGCGGCAATAAATCTACCGATAAGGATCAGGTATCCGGCAGTTCACAGGAGACCACCACTTCTTCTGTACAGTCAGTAAAGGATGAGGCAGAAGAGACACAGCCCGGTGCTGCTGATGTTAATCAGGTTGAATTATTATTTCATCCCGCTACTTCAGGCTGCTATGCAACCATTAAAGTTGATTCATCAGTTAAGATGGATGACGAATCTGCATGGTTGGGTTTATGTCCTTACGGCGTAGATTATATTACGGAGTTAGAGGCCGATGATGTTGATATTATCTGGTTTTCGCTTGATGCACGTGAGACTGATGATGATCCCTATGTATGGGCATGTGATTTTGAAGGAGTTGAAGACGGAACCTATGCTCTTGTTGTAGCTACTTCAGATGATGAAAATGTGGGATATGTTGCAATTCAGCTCACAATGGCGAAAAACGGTGACAAACTGGCTTTTGATTTTGAAAACGCAAAATTGAAGGAAAGACCCTGATTTAATGTGAGCATTGTGGATATTTCGTTTATACTTTAGATATTATTTACTTAGGAAATGACCGCCTGTGTAAGGCGGTTATTTTTGGTATGTATAGGAGATAAGCAGGCAGGAGGTTACGAGTGAAAAGGCTAACCGAAATAAATGATATCTTGTTGGAAAAGTTAAATGAACAGGGTTTATATCTTCCGTATGAAGAGTGTCTTGATTTATACAAGGCTCCCTTATCTTTATATGGGAAAACCATATATAATCGTATAGGAATTCAGCCCCTGGAGGGTTTTGATTCAGATTGTGACGGAAGCCCCACAGATATGGTATACAGGAGATACCTTCGCTTTGTAAGGGGAGGGGCCGGCCTTATCTGGTTTGAAGCCTGCGCAGTAAGTGAAGACGGCAAAAGCAATCCTCACCAAATGGCACTAACAGAGCGGAATACAGAGTGCTTCAAAGAATTGATTACTTCAATGGATCAGGAAGCTCGAAAGGCCGGGCGTGAGCCTGCGTTTAAGGTACTTCAGTTAACCCATTCCGGAAGGATGTCAAGGGATAAGAACTGGAATCCCGTGCCTTTGGCGGCTAGAAAGAACAGCCTTGAGGAAGCCTCCACCAGTATGGAACCCTCAATTTTGGCCGATGATGCTAAAATAAAAGAAATCATAGCGAATCATATTTCGGCAGCTCAGCTTGCTGCCAAAGCCGGCTTTGAAGCTGTGGATATAAAAGTTTGCCATGGTTATTTTTTGAGCGAACTGCTAAGCGGTTTTAACAGGCCGGGGGAATATGGCGGAAGCTTTGAAAATCGAACAAGGGCATTGTTTGAGATTGTTGACGGTATTAAGAATGCTGTTGGTGACAAAATTGGTCTGGCAGTGAGATTAAATGCCTACGACAGTGTTCCGTATCCTAACGGTTACGGCATAATAAAAAGTGAAGAGCGAATAGAACCTGATTTAAGCGAGACAGTCAGAATTTGCAAAATGCTTAATGAACGTGGTGTAAAGCTTATTAATATTTCGGCGTCATCTCCCAAGCAGCATTTATTTGGGGTGAATCCTACAGACAAAGCTTACCAAAAGTATGTTTCTAGTGTGGATTTGCTTACTGCGGTAAAGCTGTTAAAAGAGCAGGTTCCGGAAGTTACATTTATGGGCACCGGGCTTAGTACATTCGGATGTGCGGGAGCCGGTATTGGAGCCGGCGGAATAAAGGATGGCTGGTTTGATATAGCAGGTTTCGGCAGGCAGGCACTGGCTTACCCGGATTTTGCGGCTGATATTTTATCCGGAAAGGGAATGGACGATAAGAAATGCTGTGTAGGCTGTTACTGCTGCTATAAGCTTATGGACCCCGGACATACAATGACAGGCTGCATTG
>JAZUJC010000158.1:0-7804 GCA_045642625.1 Lachnospiraceae bacterium | reverse complement strand
GCAAATGCTTCTCGGCTCAGAGTTTAATTATTTTTACTGCTCAACAGCTTTTTTATAGTTCAACAGCTTTTTTATAGTTCAACAGCTTTTTTATAACTTACCAGCTTTTTACTGCTTAGCAGCCTTTTATAGCTTAACACTTTTTACTGCTTAGCAGCCTTTTTTGCTGCCTTAGCTTCAAGCGCCTTGTCGGTAGGCTTAACCATTAACATGCAAATTACCAGTGATACGATGTAAAGAGCAACAGTAGCATAAAGAACTGCCTGATAACCGGTGGGGTTAATCTTGTGAACTCCATCGGAAGCAAGAATTTCGTTACCGAACTTACTTACAATAAACGCACCGAGCTGAGGGCCTGCGATACCTGCAAATCCCCATGCTGAAAGGGTAATACCGTGAATTGCTGAAATGCTTCCCATTCCGTAGTGATCGGAAAGAAGGGTAGGTACGTTGGAGAAGCCTCCGCCGTAGCCTGCATTTACTACAAATACAAGTGCGATAACCGCAATGGCAAGGATCTTTGTCTGACCCTGATCAACGATACCCTGTGTAGCAATAACAATTGCAGTAAATACGATTGAAAGGATGAAGATGAGCTTGTAAATAGTATTTCTGTCCTTCATGGTATCTGCCCATGCAGAGAAGCCAAGACGTCCGCCTGCGTTAAATACTGCAGAGATTGAACCCAAAACACCAACTGAAGCGATAAAGCCTACGGTCATGAAAATCTGCTTTTCATATGAAATAAATGCAAGACCACAGGTAATATTCAAGAAGAACATTAACCAGATACCGATGTAGTTGGTCATAGGCTTGGTCTTAAGTACTTCCATAATGGAAGGCTTCTTCTCTGCGCCTGAAGGTTCATGCCAGCCTTCGGGCTTCTTAAGAAGTAAGTGACCTGTAAACATCATTACAAAATATACAGCAGCAAGAATGTAGAACATGCTTACAACACCGATATTCTTGTTGTTCTGTAATGCAACCATGATAGGAGCACCGATAGCCTTAGCTGCACCAAAGCCTGCTACAGCAAGACCGGTTGCAAGACCCTTGCGGTCTTCAAACCAAAGCATAAGTGTTTTAACAGGTGAAAGATATCCGGTACCAAGACCGATACCCATAATAACACCATAGCACAGGAAAATACCGATTAATGCCATTACACTGGGTGTGCCGTTGGCTGCAAACTGTTTTCCGCCAAACCATACAAAGAAACCTGTACCTGCCATACCTACAGAGAAGCAGATAGTAGCAATTAATGATGCCTTATGAATGTCTTTTTCTACAAAGTTACCAAGGAATGCTGCAGACATACCTAAGAATAAAATAGCAATACTGAATGCCCAGTTAACTGTTGCTTTTTCGTAACCGATGTATTCACCGATACCCTCGCTTACGTAGGACCAGCAGTAAACGGTACCGATACTGCAGTGAAGTAATAATCCGGGAATAGCTGCACGCACCCACTTATTTGCGCGCCATCCGCCGCTCTTATTTGCGCTCATTATGCGACCTCCGTTAATTAAATTATTTAAGGAGCCCACAGGCTCTCATTTTCACATCGAACCTATTTTATACGAAACTCTTTAGCAATACAATATTTCATATGGATAATATATAAGATTCGGCATAATACCTATAAAAAGAACAATTTTATCTTTTTTTCAGTGTTTTTTTATAATTATCCCGGGCTGATTATGATATACTACGGTTGTATGTTTATATTGGGAATGTGGATTAATTTATTATGTGAGGTTATTTATGAGTTTCAAAGTAGTAACGGATTCCACTTGCAATATTCCCGCTTCTATATGTAAGGAAAGGGATATTACAATCATTCCCTTCTTTTTTTATCCCACAGACGACATTAACAACACTATGACCTGTGAGGATGTTGACCAATTTGATGCCAAAGAATATTACGATACAATCAGAAACGGAAAGATGTACAACACATCCCAGGTAGCTCCTCAAACCTACTACGATGTCATCTCTCCCCTGGCCGAGGCCGGCAACGATGTTATCGTTATTACAATGTCTTCGGGCATCAGCGGAACCTTCAATTCCGGTATGATTGCCAAATCCATGCTTGAAGAAGAATTCCCCGACAGAAAGTTTTTTATACTGGATTCCCTTGGTGCAGGTTACGGTCAGGGGCTTCTCACTTTAAAGGCTTCAGAATACAACGAAAATGGCATGGATGCCAAAACAGCCTATGAGGCACTGCTGACCGATGTCAAAAAGCTTTATCAGCTCTTTACCGTTGACAGTCTTAAGCATTTACAGCGGACAGGCCGCCTTTCAAATGTGGCTGCCATAGTGGGCTCTGTGCTTCAAATCAAGCCCCTTTTAATTGGCAGTGAAGAAGGCAAAATAATAAGCACCGACAAAATCCGTGGTCAGGCCAAAGCAATAAGGGCTATGGCAGACAAATACAACGAGCTGGCAGTGAATCCCGGCGAGCAGGTTATCACCATTGCTCATGCCGACAATCAGGAGGGAATGGACACGCTCATTAAGCTTATTAATGAAACAAATCCTCCAAAACAGATTCTTACCGCCGCTTTTGAGCCCGCCACAGGCTCCCATGTAGGCCCCGGTGCCCTGGCGATTTTCTTTTTCGGCGACGAGGATGTCAGAAAGCAAAAGAACGCTCTCACCTCAATAACCAGTAAGATTTCTACACTTAAAGACAAGATAACCAAAGACAGTACCCATGACGGTACCAGCGAAAAGAATGAAAAATAATATTTTTAACCGCAAGAGTCGCATAAGCTCTATGCTTAAAATGACCACCCTGACACTTGCCACCCTGGCAATGTCACTATCCCTTTCTTCCTGCGGAAAAGACAAAAAAACCGAGGTGACCGCCGAGGAAACCCTGACTGTCGTCGGATTCTCCCAGGTCGGAGCGGAATCGGACTGGCGTGCCGCAAACACTTTGTCAATGAAAAATGCCCTTTCCGAGGAAAACGGATACAAATTAATATTCGAAGATGCTCAGCAAAAACAGTCCAATCAGATAACCGCAGTTCGAAGCTTCATACAACAGGGTGTTGATTACATTGTTGTTGCCCCCGTTACCGAAGACGGTTGGGAAACTGTTTTATCCGAAGCCAAAGAAGCAGGCATACCGGTTATACTGGTAGACAGAATGGTGGACGTCGAAGACCTTTCGCTCTTTGAATGCTGGGTAGGCTCAGATTTCAAGCTTGAAGCCGAAAAAGTATGTGAATGGCTGGCCCAATATACCGGGTATATGAATATTGCCCCCGATGATGTACACATCGTTAATATCCAGGGCACCATCGGAGCCTCTGCACAAATTGGCCGAACCAGTGGTTTAAGAGCTGCAGCCAGGTCAAACGGCTGGGATTTAATGGGGGAGGTCGAAGGTGAATTTACCAAAGCCAAGGGCTATGAAGCCACCATTGAAATTTTAAAAGATTATCCGTCTGTCAATGTTATCTACTGCGAAAATGACAACGAAGCCTTTGGTGCGATCGAAGCACTGGAAGCCTCCGGAAAACATGTAGGCCTTAGAATCGATCGGGGAGAAATAATGGTTCTTTCTTTTGACGGAGTAAAATCCGACGCACTGAATTATCTGATAGAAGGAAAAATTGCCTGTATCGGCGAATGTAACCCGCTCCACGGTCCGAGAGTCAGAACAATTTTGGAAGCACTTGAAAACAATCAGCCCGTAGATAAGCTTACCTACGTTGACGAAGAAGTTTTCTGTACCAGAGAAATGATTAAAGAAATCACAATAGGAGAAACAACCTATAACATCAGTCTGATGACAAGCGATAAGCTGGCAGAACGAGAAGCACTGTTTAATATCGGAGCCTACTCGAGTGAATCCACAGACGTTTACTAATCAGAACTCCATATTATTTTTCATATGACAGTTACACAACAATTAAGGGATGCACCTCAAACGAAGTGCATCCCTTTTGTGTATTTAGGATTATAGAAAAAAGTGTTTATGACAAATCCTCAATAGATGTTATAAAGTATTATACACCCTACATCTATTTGCTCTTTTTGTTCTTTCTCGCCATAACCACACTCTGGATAATCAGGAATATACAAAGCATTGCAGCTACTGTAATATTCTTCCACCAAGCCTGATCAAGGCCGGCACTTGCAACAATATCCTGAATAGTACTAAGTGAAAGAACACCGAACAGGGTTCCTACTACGTTACCGACACCACCCGACAACATCGTACCGCCGATAATGGATGAGGCGATAGCGTTCATTTCTTCACCTGCACCGTGAGTTACCGCTCCGGAACCTACATGGAGGAAATATACATATCCGCCGATTCCTGCAAGAAGACCGCAAATAACGTGTGCCAAAAACTTTGTTCTTTTTACATTAATACCTAACATTAAGGCACTCTGCTTGTTACCGCCCACTGCGTAAAAGGCACGGCCAAGCTTTGTCCATCTAAGTATTACAAACAGCAAAAGAACAATTACCAGCGCAACCACAACGCCAAGCTCAATGTAAGCAGGAATGTAAACATTCTTTTTGTTAAGCGATCCCATACCCGGAATATAAATTCTTATAGCCTTAAGTGCCTGGAACTTTTCATTTGCAACGTTAAAAGGATCGGCATGTACTATTGTGGTCATACCACGGGCAAAGAACATACCCGCCAACGTAACAATAAACGGCTGAATGTCCATATACGCAATTAAATAGCCCTGGAAGACACCAAATGCAAGACCGATAGCAAGTGCAATAAGAAGTGAAACAACTACGTTTCCGCCCTTAAAGTCAAGATATACCGCACAGCACATTGATACAAGACCGGTAATTGCACCTACCGAAATATCGATACTTCCGGTAATCATTACCAAACTCAGACCACAGGACAATATAATCAATGCAGCTTTAGCATTTAATATATTAAAGAATGCCTGAGGCTTGGTGAAGCCCTTCTTCATAACCAGCACCGCAAACGTGTACATTGCGAAGAATACCACTATGGTAATAATCAACAAAAGCACTGTATCGCTGAGACCGACTTTTTTCTTTTTGTTTTCGGATGTTCCGACTGCATCATTTTTATTATTGCTGCCCATCTTGAACCTCCTTCTTCTTGATTGCTTTAATTACATTTGAAATCCAGTTTCTGAATGTATTTGAGCTGAATACTACCAGCAGGATAACTACAACAGCCTTGTATGCCGACAATGCGGTTGAAGGAACGTTGTATTTATAAAGAGTGGTAGAAAGAGCCTGAATTACATATGCACCAAGAACTGAAGCCGGAATACTGAACTTACCTCCGGAAAGAGCATTTCCGCCGATAGCTACAGCCAAAATAGCGTCCATTTCAATATCCTTGGCAATAACCGAATAGTTAATTGTCATTGTACGGCTGGTTTTAATCAGACCACCTACTGCAACACACGCGCCAAGAATAACAAATGATAAAATCTTGATAACCTCGGGGTTAAGACCATTTACACGTGATGACTTTTCATTAATACCTACGGACTGTACAAACAAACCGAGGCTTGTAAATTTCATTACCAGGAAAGTAATGATAAAACATATTATTGCAATGAAAATCGGTGTGGGAATCGGGATACCCGGAATAAACGCACCGAATACTTCATAGGACTTATCCTTGATTGTAGGAAGCTCGTTATTGTTGATCCATGCAGCAATTGAACGACCTGCCGTAAAAAGAATCAGGGTAGCAATCATGGGCTGTATTTTAAACAGCGCTACCAGGATACCGTTAAACGCACCAAATGCCATAGACACCAAAAGTGCAACGATAAATGCAATCCAAATGGGATTTGCAAGAGTGGTTCCGTCACCCTTACCGGTAATAATTCTAAGAATTACCGAACCGGCAATGGCAATTGAAGCTCCTACGGAAATATCCTGTCCGCCTGAGGCTGCAGTAACAAGAGTCATACCGATTGCCAGAATTGCCAGCTCTGTACCGCAGTCAAGGATTGTAATAATGTTACCGGATAAAACCTTGAAACCCGCACTGTTCTCACCAAGAGAAATCTTAAAGAATGTAGGGTCCATAATTAAGTTGAACAATGCCAAAAGAAGCAATGCTACAAGAGGTATCATTATCTGATTTTTAAATATTTTAGGCATTTTTGATTTAGCCTTCATTCTTTTCACCTCCTGCAATAGTGTTCATAATCTTGCTCTGAGTCAAATCATCGCCAACCAGTTCTCCAACAACATGACCGTCTCTCATAACTACAAGTCTGGAGCAGGTTCTAAGCATTTCGTCTGTTTCCGAAGAAATAAAAGTAACCGCAGTTCCTTCAGATGCCAACTTAAGTACAAGTTTGTGAATTTCAACCTTTGTACCGACATCAATACCACGGGTAGGCTCATCAAGGATTAAGTAATCAGGATGAGTCAGAAGCCATCTGGCAAGAATAACTTTCTGCTGATTACCACCGGAAAGTGAACCGATAGGTGTTTCGGTTGATGCGGTTTTGATTTCAAGCAATTTGATAAATTCTTCGGCATACTTAAGTGATTCAGCCTTGGATATAGGTCTGAAAAAGCCCTTAAGTACCTGAAGTGCCAAAATAATATTCTCTCTTACGGAAAGATCGGCTACAATACCGTCAATCTTTCTGTCTTCGGGAAGATACGCAATACCATTCTTCATGGCGTGAATAGGTTTCTTTATCTTAATCGGTGTACCGTTCTTTTTAAGCTTACCGCCAAGCACTCTGTCCGCACCGAAAATAGCACGAATGCTTTCACTACGGCCGGAGCCCAACAGACCGGTAAATCCGTTAACTTCACCTTTATTGATATAAAAATCAAAGGGATGAGCTGCCACGCTGCTAAGATTTTCAGCCTCAAACAAGTGCTCCTGCTGTCCGTCTGATTCATATACCGCATGCTCTGATTTAATATCAGACATATCATCGAAATCTTTTCCAAGCATCTTGGAAACAAGCTGAACTCTGGGAAGCTGGCTTGTTGTATAAGATCCCACAAGCTGACCGTCTCTTAATACGGTAATTCTGTCACAAACCTCGTAAACCTGGTCTAGGAAGTGAGTAACAAAGATAATACCTACGCCCTTTTCTCTTAAGCTTCTCATGAGCTTAAAGAGCTTCTGAACCTCCTGGTCGTCAAGGGAAGATGTAGGCTCATCCAAAATAAGAACCGAGCATTCCATATCTACTGCTCTGGCAATGGCAACCATCTGCTGAACTGCTATTGAGCAGGTACCCAGCTGCTGATTTGCAACGGCCGGAATGTCAAGTTCCGTAAGTATTTTATTGGCATCATAGTTCATGCCCTTCCAGTTCTGGAACATGCTTCCACCACGTCCGATGTACATATTCTCTGCTACCGTAAGGTTGGGGCAAAGGGTAATTTCCTGATAAACAGTACTGATGCCAAGCTTTTGAGCATCTTGAGGAGAATGAATTGCTACAGCCTTTTCGTGGCCGGCCAAAAAAATGTCTCCCTTATCTTTTGCATATACACCGGTAAGAACCTTAATCAAAGTTGATTTTCCGGCTCCGTTTTCTCCCATAAGAGCATGAATTTCACCTTTATTCAATGAAAAATCCACATTCTGAAGTGCTTTAACACCGGGGAACTCCTTGCATATGCCTCTCATTTCAAGAACTGCATTTTCGTTCACAACTTTACCTCTCAAATACAAATATAAAAAATGTAATGATTCTTTTTCTTTAAAAAATGCGGCGCCACTATAAACTAGCCGCGCCGCATTAGAATTTCAATTCACTTAACGATTAGATACCGTAGTTGTTTACAT